>NZ_RAWD01000302.1:0-11497 GCF_003612065.1 Corallococcus sp. CA047B | reverse complement strand
CCCATGCGCCCCACCCTCGTCACGCAGGCCTCCTTCGAACCGCTGCACCTGCCCCTCACGGAGCCCTTCGCCATCGCGACGGGCGCACAGCACGCGGCGGAGAACGTGCTCGTGCGCGTCACGCTCGCGGACGGCACCGTGGGCCTGGGCGAGGCGGCCCCCTTCACCGCCGTGAGCGGGGAGACGCAGGGCAGCACCCTGACCGCGCTGGAGTCGGTGCGGGGGTTGCTGCTTGGGCGCGACGCCCAGGCGTGGCGGCCGGCGTCGGAGGCGCTGGCGGACGCGCTCGCGCTGGCCCCTTCCGCGCGGTGTGGCGTGGAGATGGCGCTCCTGGACGCGCTGGCCCGGCACCACCGCCTGCCGCTGCATGTCTTCTTCGGCGGGGCGGGCACCGCGCTGGACATCGACATGACGGTCACGGCCGGGGACGTGGCGCACGCGGTGGCGTCCACGCGGGCCATCCTGGGGCGGGGCATCGACACGTTGAAGGTGAAGGTCGGCGCGTTGGATCCGGACGCGGACGCGGCGCGGCTCGTCGCCATCCACCAGGAGGCCCCCAGGGCGCGGCTCTTCGCGGACGCGAACGGCGGCTACGACGTGGCGGAGGCGCTGGCGTTCCTCAAGGAGCTGGAGCGGGCGGACGTGCCGCTGTCGCTGTTCGAACAGCCCGTGCCCGCCTCCGACTTCGCGGGGCTCGCGGAGGTGACGCGCCGCTCGAAGGTGCCGGTGTGCGCGGATGAGTCCGCGCGGTCCGCGAAGGACGTGCTGCGGCTCATCCGCGAGGGCGCCTGCCACGCCATCAACATCAAGACGATGAAGTGCGGGATGGTGGAGGCGATGACGATGTGGAGCCTCGCGCGCGCCGCGGGGCTGGAGCTGATGGTGGGCGGCATGGTGGAGAGCGTGCTCGCAATGAGCGCGTCCGCGCATCTGGCGGCGGGCCTGGGCGGCTTCACCTACGCGGACCTGGACACGCCGCTGTTCATCGCGAGCCACCCGTTCCAGGGCGGTGCGCACTACGCGGGCTCACGGCTGACGCTGGATGCGGACGCGCCGGGCCACGGCGTCACGCTGCGCTGAAGCGTCAGCCCTTCACCAACGACGCGGCCACGTCGAGCGCGCGCGCCTTCTGCGGATCCACGCCCACCGCGTACGGCAGCGCGTCTGGAACTTCCACATCCACCGGCACGCCCACCCCCTCCAGGCGCTCGCCGTCCACCGTCCCGTCCATCACCGCGAGGTAGAGCAGGTCGCCGTTGGACAGCTTCTGCGGTCCGCCCGCCATCACCGCGCCCGCGGTGCGCTGCCCCACGAGCGTCGCCAGCCGGTGGCGCTTCAGCGCGAAGGCCACCACCTCCTTGCCGCTGCGCGAGTTGCCGTTGACGAGCAGCACCACCGGCTTGTGCCAGGCCATCGACAGGGTCTGCGTCTTGCCGTCGCGGCCGGTACTCACCATCGTGGGCACCTGGGGGTTGAAGAGGTTGACGAAGGCCGGGCTGCATCCGCCCCAGCCGTCGCGGAAGTCGACGACCAGCGCCTCCGCGTCCGCGAAGGCGTCCTGCAGCGTCTCCTCCAACAACTGCTGGTGGTCCTCGCCCGCGCACGAGTAGAGGTGCTGGTACGCGACCCGGCGGCCCTGGTGTTCGACGACGCGCGAGCTGGCCTTCTGGTACGCGAGCCACTCCTTGCGCGGGTCCATGCTCCTGGGCGTGACGGTGAGCGACAGGGGCTCCGCGCCCTTCGTGCGCTCCACGGTGAGCCGCGTGGCCCTGCCGGCCCGGTTGGCGAAGGCGCGCCAGGGATGGAAGGGCTGGCCTTCCACGGTGAGCAGCCGGTCACCGCGCAAGAGGCCCGCCTTCGCGGCGGGGCCTTCCACGAAGACATGGCGGACGAAGAAGCCGTCGGGGGTCTCCATCACGTCCGCGCCGATGCCGGTGGCCTCCACCTTCTTCGGCTTCAGGAAGCCCTGGAAGATGGAGGACACGGCCGCGTGGCCCGGGGACTGCTTCGGGTAGTAGGTCGTGTGGGAGACCTTCAGCTCCGCGAGCGCCGCGTTCGTGCGCCGGGCGAAGTCCTCCGCGTCCTTCACGTCGGCGGCGTAGCCCTGGTGCGCGTCCGCCCAGGCGGCGCCCTTCTGCGCGTCGTGGAAGCGCGTGCGCACCAGGGCCACCACTTCATCACCCAGCTTCGTGTAGGGCCCTGGCGCCGCGTGGACGCTGGCCGACATCAGCAGCCCCGCAACCGCCAGCCACCGCGCCGTCTGGACCGCCATGTGCCGCCTCCCGTGAGGACTTCACGATTCTTCACAGGCGCGGCCCCCAGAGGGAAGCAAAGGGCTTCCGGCGCTGTGCGGGGTGGCGAACGCGGCGGGGGCGGTTAGGGATGAGGGGCCCATGTTGGATGCACCCCCTTCATCGCAGCGGCTCGCCCTCGTCTCGGAGGACCCCCTGGCCCGGGGTGCGCTCGCACGGGCCTTGAGCGACCAGGGGGAGGGTTGGACGGTGGTGGCCTCCGGCACGCAGGTGGAGCTGGAGACGGCGCGGGGCGGACCGCCCGACGTGGTGCTCTGGGACACGGGCCTGCGGCTGACGGAGGGCGCGGCGCCGGACCTGGGCGCGCCGGTGCTGGCGCTGGTGGCGGATGAAGCGGCGGGAGAGCTGGCGCTGGGCGCGGGGGCACGCGGGCTGCTGTTCCGCGACGTGGCGCCCGAAATGCTCGTGGCCGCGCTGCATGCCGTGGCGCGCGGGCTCACGGTGTTCGAACCCGGGCTGTCGCAGGTCCGCGCCGCGCCACGAAACACGGCCCCGACAGGTGCACCGGCGCACGACACGCTGACGCCGCGCGAGCGCGAGGTGCTGGGGTTGTTGGCGGAGGGTCTGTCGAACAAGGCCATCGCGGACCGGCTCGTTATCAGCGAGCACACGGCCAAGTTCCACGTCAACGCGGTGCTGGCCAAGCTGGGCGTGCAGCGACGCACGGAGGCCGTGGTACGTGCCGCGAGGCTGGGGCTCGTGACGCTCTGAGGCGAGGCGCACGCCTCAGGGTTCGACGAGCCTGCCCAGGTGCTCCCACTCATGGGCCACGCTTTCCTTCATCCATTCCCGGAAGAGGGACGGCAGCGGCCATCGGGTGATCAGGATCTGGTTGGAGGCGGTACGGATCGCCTCTCCCTGCCTCAGCTCCGAAGCCGCCAGGGCGCGCTGCGCCTCGTCTCCCATCAGCTCGGCCCCCTGCTCCATGAGCCGGAACCCCAGCTGGTGCTCCAGCAGCGTGGGCCCGGAGGCGACGCGTCCGCCCAGCGTCCACACCGACCGGCCCAGCCGCATCCGCTCCTCGGCGGAGAGCCGGTCCTTCGTCACGTCCACCCGCTTGAGGAGCCAGAACGGCGCGGCCGTGTGGATCGACATCACGGCGGCCATGAAGGGGCCGGCGCCGGGATGGGTGACCCCCGAGGCCCTCAACCGTCGCTCCGCGTCCGCGTAGAGCTGGGACATCGGCGTGCCGGTGTACAGCGGCAGGGAAGCAAGGCGCTCCAGCGCCGCCATCTCCTCCTGCGTGAGGGGCGCCTCCAGGGAGGTGTCCACCAACAGCAGCATCAACGGCAGCTCGGACTCGCGCGTTTCGACGGCGGCGAGCGGTGCCAGTCGCTTTCGCAGCACCTGTCGCGCCCGGGCCCGGACCTCTGGCGGCCGGTCTTCACGGGGCTGGAAGTACTCCAGGGCGGAAAACATCAGCCCCCGGTCCTGCAACTCAGAGAGGTGGTCGGCGAGCCATCGCTCCTGGTCCTCGGTGCCGCCGTCCGCCAGCATGGCGACGAAGCGCTCCTCCGCGGACCGCGTGTTCTCCCAGACCGTGGGGGAGAGCGGCAACGTCCGCGGGGTGAGGTTCGTCGCCAGTCCCTCCTTTTCGAGGTCGGGGGCCCCCGCGTCCACCCACGCCCGCCGCATCGACTCGCTCCACCCGGGCACCGGCGTCCGGCGACGCTCTTCGAGGAGCTCCTGGAGGATGTGCGTCTCCGGTTGCCGGGGGGCCACGGCGTCCAGGCGCGCCACGGTCCGGGTCGCGGCCTCCAGGTCTCCCTGCTCCAGGAACAGGCAGGCCTGGACCACCAGCGCCGCCGGGTTGCCGGGGGCATCCTCCAACACATCGGAGATCCGCTTCTGCGCACCTGGCAGGTCGTCCACCCAGACCCGCTCCACGGCTTCGGAGATTCGCGCCTCGGTGCGCGCCTCCGAGTCGAACGGCGACCACGGCAGGGACGCGCAGGACAGCTGCACCACGAGGGTCGACAGGGACAGGGCACGCCAGAGGGCCTTCATCGCCCCAGCCTACTGGAGGACCGGGCAGCCTCCATCCACTCCCCCACCCCCTCGCCCACGGGCTAGAGTCCGCCTCCTCCATGGCCAACCAGGATTGGGTTTCGCGCCTGCTCACCGGACGCGCATCGGCGGACAAGGGCCTCAGTGTCCACCTGTCCGAGCGCGACGGCGGCAGCCTCCACGACAAGATGCGGCAGGCGTACTGGTGGATCACCAACAACGCCGTCATCTGCCCCTACTACGACATCGAGTTCGGCGGCACCGCCGCGCTGAAGAACGCCGCCGGGGATGAGCTGCACCTGCCGGAGGACATGAGCTACAGCTCCTTCGTCCTCATCCCGCTGCTCACGCTCTTCACCTGCCGCCGCGCCCTGCTCGTGGGTGGCCCTGGCCGGGGCAAGACGACCAGCGCCATCCTCATGGCGCTCTTGTCCGGCATGGGCCGCGAGGACGTGCACCGGGGCATCCAGCGTGGACATCCGCAGCTGTCCATCGCGGACCTGCTGGGCGCGCCCCTGCCGTCGGACATGCTCAAGGCGGAGGACCTGTCCGCTGTCAAGGTGAGCTGGCGCAAGTGGATCAGCCAGCGCGTGAAGATCATCGACGAGTACAACCGCATCCCCACGAAGACCCAGTCCGCCCTGCTGTCGCTCCTGGGCGAGGGCTACGCGGAGATGATGGACCAGTACGTCTACACCGGCCGCTCGTCCTGGTTCCTCACCGCCAACGACGACCAGGGCGGCGGCACCTTCCAGGTCATCGAAGCGCTCAAGGACCGCATCGACGTCGTGGTGCGCGCGGTGCCCTTCAACTCGGGCTTCGTGGACACGCTGCTCCAGCGCATCGAGTCCGACAAGTCCCCGGAGGAGCTGCTCCCGAAGGACATCGTCTTCACGCCGGGCGAGCTGGAGAAGGCCTACAACTCC
Organism: Corallococcus sp. CA047B; assembly: GCF_003612065.1. Classification (NCBI taxonomy): domain Bacteria; kingdom Pseudomonadati; phylum Myxococcota; class Myxococcia; order Myxococcales; family Myxococcaceae; genus Corallococcus; species Corallococcus sp. CA047B. Next base: position 6,252 of record NZ_RAWD01000302.1, on the reverse strand, counting down.
ATCCTCGCGGTGGAGGTGCCCAGGGACGCGCTGGAGCGCGTGGCCTTCTTCCTGGGGCAGCTCGACTTCTGCCGCATGGCGTCCCCGCGCTTCGAGTTCAAGCACAAGGACACGCTGAAGCTCGCCGGCCAGACGGTGTCCGCGGTGTGCAACGAGCAGTGCCCCCTGGACAAGAAGGTGCACCTCTGCACGCAGACGGAGAACGGCACCAGCGTGCGCGCGTACCAGACCATCCTGCACTTCGCGAAGGCGCTCGCGTTCTTCCGGGGCCACCGCGCGGTGGAGCTGGAGGACTTCCGGCAGATCATCCCCTGGGTGTTGCACGAGAAGCTCACCCCCAACGCGCGCAGCCCCTTCTTCGAGGGCAAGGGCAACAAGCTGCTGCTCCAGGACCGCGTGGCGTGGATCCGCAACATGTTCGACATGGCCATGGCCCGCTACGGCACGCACGCGCCGCTGCGCCAGAAGGTCGTCCAGCTGCGCACCGAACTGGACCTGGGCCTGTCCGGCGTGGACCTGCGCACCACCGAGAAGCGCCTGTCCGCCGTCACCGTGCTGATGAACGAGCTGATGTCCCGCCACGAGCTGTCCGGCCCGGTGTACGAGGACATCATCCACTTGAAGTCCCTCTACAGCCGCTACCGCAACTACGCGACGTGGCTGAAGGAAAACCCGGGCGGTCAGCCATGAGCGAGTTCGTCGACTCCGTGGAGAAGGAAGCGCGCTCGCGCTTCGTGCGCTGGGACCGCGCGCTGTGGACGGGCTTCCTCCAGGGCCCGGTGGCGCGCATGGGCCAGGCGCTGGCGGCCTCCGGTCAGGACGCGGCGCAGGGCGAGGAGCTCCTCCGCAACTACCTGCGCCTGGGCGCCGAGGGCATCGGCCTGGGCTACCTGTACCCGACGTCCGCCGGGCGGCAGAACTTCTTCACGCTCGCATGGTCGGAGCTGGTGCCGCGCCTGTTGCCCCGGCTGCCCGTGGAACGTCAGGCCGCGGCGCTCGCGCGGATGTGGAACCTGAGCGAGAACCTGGAGTCCGCGCCGCCGTGGGTGCAGCGCCTGTTCTGCCGCGTGGGCGCGAACCTGCCTTCGCTGGACGACATCGAGGGCCACCTGCACGCCATCGCCAACGAGGCGATGGAGCCTCCTCCCGAAGCGCTGGGCGACACGTCCACCGCCCTGTGGGTGGACCTGTCGCAGGAGGACAGCCGCTTCATGCCGGGCGAGGTGCACTTCCTCGCGCCCACCGTGGTGTGCGTGCACGACCGGCACCGCGCCACCGCCGCGGGCGGACGCGACGCGGCCACCCAGGGTGTATGGCTTTCGAAGAAGCCCATGCTCCTGGGCCCCATGGGCTGCAATGAGCGGCTGGAGCCCACGCGCATGACCGTCAAGGCCATCACGTCGCTGTCACAGCGCGACCCGCGCGCGGGCGACTGGTACAGCACCCTGAGCAACGAATGGCGCGCGGTGGCCACGATGCACACGTCCCAGTGGCTGGCGGTCATCCTGCCGGTATGACCCGGCGCGCGGCCTTCACCCCGGAGGAGGTGGAGCGGTGCTGGCGCGACGCGCTGGCGCTGTGGGACGTGCGCGTGCAACTGAGCCCGCCCGAGCCGCACCGCCCCTTCCGCCCCGACCCGGACGCGAAGGACGAACCGCTCGCGTACATCGACATGGTGCGCCGGCAGGTGTTCGTCCACTTCGAATTGCTGGACCGCATGGGCGCGCGCGACAGCCTCACCGCCGTGCTGGCGCATGAAATCGGGCACCACGTCCGCTTCCCGCACACGCTGGGGTGGGACGCGGAGCTGCGCGTGCTGGAGCAGCGGCTGTTGCCCGGCCTGGGCCAGTCGCTCACCAACCTGTTCTTCGACCTCCAGGTGAACGAGTTCGTGGGGCGCACCCACGCGGAGGCGCTGTGCGAGGTGTACCGGGGCTTCCTCCGCGCGCCCGACAAGGGACAGGACCCTGCTGGAGGCACGACCCCGCTGTTCTGCTTCTACCTGGCCCTCTACGAGGAGCTGTGGCGCAAGGAGCCCGGCGACCTCGTGCCCAGGGGGCGCCTGGAGAAGCTGGAGCAGGACTACCCGGGCTTCCGCAGCCAGGCGCGCCTGTTCGTGCAGACGTTCTACGCGCTGCCGGATCCGCGTCTGCAATTCCTCTACTTCTGCGCCGCGTTCATCCGCTACATCGACGAGCCCGGCAAGACGCGCTTCCGCATCCCGCTCGCCGGGGACGTCCCCGAGCCGGACGAGAGCGACCTGGACGCGGCGGTGCAGGCCGGCGGCCGGTGGGAGGACGCGCTGGCGGAGGCCCGGGAGCAGGGCTGGCTGGACGCGACGCACGACACGAAGGACGCGGATCCGCTCACCACCATCAGCCGCGTGACGAACCACCTGCCCGGCAAGGGCGGCGGGAAGCTGCGGCGGGCCCTGGTCGCGCGGCACTACCGGCGGCTGGTGGACCGGCACATCCTGAAGCTGCCGTCCTCGCCGGCGAAGCCGGAGCCGTACCTGCGCACGACGCCGGAGGCGTGGGAGTACGGCGATGATCCGTCCACCATCGACTGGACGCTCACGGTGGTGACGCAGGGGCACCTGGCCGCCATCTCTCCCCTGCGCCGCGAGCTGGAGGCGGACCTGCCCCCTCCGTCGGACCTGGGCGTGCCGGCGGTGGAGCTGTACCTGGACACCAGCGGCTCCATGCCCAACCCCGAGCACCAGCTCAATTCAATGACGCTGGCGGCGCAGGTGCTGGCGGCGTCCGCGCTGCGCAAGGGCGCCAAGGTGCGCGGCATCGTGTACTCGGACAGCCAGCCCTTCGTCTCCCCGTGGATGTATGACGAGGAGACGGCGCGCGACTTCCTCTTGCACTACATCGGCGGGGGGACGTGGTTCCCGGTGGAGGAGATGGTGAAGTTCTCCGAGGAGCGGCCGGATGTGCTGCGGGTCATCATCTCCGACAGCGACTTCCTGGCGAACATGCAGGTGGAGGGCGCGAAGGAGCGCCTGGCCCGAGCGGTGAAGAAGTCGCGCCGGGTGGTGGCCTTCCTCGCGGTGCCGGAAGAGCAGCGCGCCCGGCAGGTGCTGGCGCCGGTGCTCGCGGACAAGCGCTTCCGGCTGGCGACGGTGCAATGGATGTCTGACTTCGGTCCCGCCGCCGCGGCGCTGGCCGATGCCTTGTTGGAGAAATGATGGCGTTCTCGCTCGCGCACCTTCGTGACCAACTGGCGGCCTCGCCCATCGTGTCGCCGTATCCGCACGACCTGGCGGTGGCCATCATCTGCGACACCTTCCGTCAGGGCAGTCAGAAGCCGCCCTCCCAGTCCGAGTGGGACAAGCTGGAGAAGTGGGTGAAGAACCCGCTGTTCCGCGAACAGGTGGGGATGCTCGCGCACGTGCTGGTGGTGTCGGACCTGCGCAAGAAGACGGTGCTCTACCTCACCGCGGACCGCACGCCACTGGCGCGCCTCCAGCAGTTCTTCGAGGAGGTGAACCCGCTGACGGCGGAGATGATTCGCTCCAATGCCTTTCGTCAGGAGGAGTTCCTGCGCAAGTGGTGCTCCGCGCTGGGCGCGGACATCGAGGGTGAGACGGAGCGGGAGTCGAAGGAACGCCTGAAGACGCTGGACTACCGGCAGGCCGTCACGGACCTGCGCAAGGTGGAGGAGGCGCGCAAGCAGGAGGCGGAGCGGCGCGCGAAGATGTTGCAGGAGGCCCAGCAGAAGGACGCCGAGGCCCGGGGCTGGCGCGAGTGACGTTGGCAGTGGCCCCCCGCGCGCGGATCCGCCGCGATGCCCACACCCAGCGGCCCCACCTGCCGTGGGCGCTGGACGTGGCGGCGGGGCTTGCGCGCGGCGCCTCCACGGCGGACGAGGCCGTGGCCCGCGCGGAGCTGGAGTCGCGCCTGGGGTGGCTGCGGAGCGCGCTCCAGGGTTCGCCCTACTACGTGCGCGTGCTGAAGGAGGCGGGGCTGCACCCGGGCGACCTCCAGCGGCTGGAGGACCTGCGGCACTTCCCGGCGTTGGATCGCGCGACGCTCGCGCGCCACTGGGAGGACGTGCCCACGCTGCCCGCCGCGTCCGACGAGTGCGTGGTGGTGAAGAGCTCCGGCACCACGGGCGACCCGGTGAACGTGCTGAGAGACAGACGCGACTGCCTGTTGATGTGGGCCGTGCTGCGCTTCTTCACCGAGCACACGGGCACGGTGCCGCCGCCGCGTCCGCGCGTGGTGTTGCTGGACGCGCTGCCGGGAGGGTTGGAGTACTCGGTGCGGCTGCCGCTCTTCCACGACGGCGCCCTGCACCGCGTCTCCGTGCTGCGCGACGACGCGGTGGCCCGGTTGCAGCGGGTGCGCGCGGCCGTCGTCTTCTCCGATCCGGAAGGGCTGCGCTGGCTGCTGGCCCACCCGGAGGTGCCCGCCCCCCGGCTGGTGCTCACCTCCGCGCAGCACCTGCCTCGGGCGCTGCGCGACGCGTGGGAGCACGGGCGGGGCGTGCCGGTCCTCAACTACTACGCCGCCACGGAGACGGGGCCGCTCGCCTGGGAGTGCCGCGAGGACGCGAACCCGGGCCGCTTCCACGTGCTCACGCCGGACGTCTGGCTGGAGCCCGACGGGGACGACGTGGTGGTGACGCGGCTGCGGCCTGGCGTGCTGCCGCTGTTGCGCTACCGGCCCGGCGACACCGGCACCGTGCGAAGGGACCCCTGTGCCTGCGGCTTCCACGGCTGGACGCTGACGGGCTTCGGCGGACGCGGGGCCTGCGTGTTCCACACACCGACGGGACGCGCGGTGGATGCGTGGTCCCTGGCGTGGGTGTTCAAGCACCACCCGCTGCGCGCCTTCCGGCTGACGCAGGTGTCGCTGGAGCGCTTCACGTTGGAGCTGGCGGGCGCGCCCGCCGACAACGTGGGCCCGCTGCGTGAGCGGCTGACGGCGGCGCTGCGCAACCTGGGCTGGTCCGCGCCCGTCGTGGACATGGAAGCGCGGGGAGCGGACGCACTGCCGCCGTCCGCCAAGCCGCTCCCCTTTCGCAGCGAGCTGCCACCTCCAGGGTGAGCCGTCCCGTCGCATGGTCGTTTACCCTGGACTCCCGCGCGCCGCATGAAGACCCTTCAAGAAGGGAACTCGCCGTGGAGGATGCAAGGCATGGAGACTCGGAAGCTGGGCAGGCAGGGCCTCACCGTCTCGGCGCTGGGCCTGGGCTGCATGGGCATGTCGGAGTTCTACGCGGGCCGTGACGACGCGGAGTCGGAAGCCACCTTGCTCCACGCGGTGGACCAGGGCATCACCTTCTTCGACACCGCCGACGCCTACGGCCCGGGACGCAACGAGGAGCTGGTGGGCCGGGTGCTCCGTCCCCACCGCGCGAAGCTCATCCTCGCCACCAAGTTCGGCCTGGTCCGCGACCCCAACAACCCGCAGGCCCGGGGCATCAACGGCCGGCCCGAGTACGTGAAGCAGGCGTGCGAAGCGAGCCTCCAGCGCCTGGGAATGGACGTCATCGACCTGTACTACCTGCACCGCGTGGATCCGAAGACGCCCATCGAGGACACGGTGGGCGCGATGGCGGAGCTGGTGAAGGCCGGCAAGGTTCGCTTCCTCGGCCTGTCGGAGGTCAACGCGGACACGCTGCGCCGCGCGTGCGCCGTGCATCCCATCACCGCGCTCCAGTCGGAGTACTCGCTGTGGAGCAGGGATCCGGAGGACGGCGTGCTCCAGGCGTGCCGTGAGCTGGGCGTGGGCTTCGTGCCCTACAGCCCGCTGGGCCGGGGGTTCCTCACCGGGCAGCTCAAGCGCTTCGAGGACCTGGCGGAGGACGACTACCGCCGCCACTCGCCGCGCTTCCAGGGAGAGAACTTCCAGCGCAACCTGAAGCTGGTGGAGCACATCGACCGGCTCGCGCGGCAGAAGCAGTGCACGCCCGCGCAACTGGCGCTCGCGTGGGTGTTGTCGCGCGGGCAGGACGTGGTGCCCATCCCCGGCACCAAGCGCCGCAAGTACCTGGATGACAACCTGGGGGCACTGGAGGTGAAGCTCACGCCGCAGGACCTGGAGGACATCGAAACCATCGCGCCGCCGGGGGTGGCTGCAGGAGAGCGCTACCCCGCCTCCATGCAGGGCCTGACGCAGTCCAACACTGGAAATCGCGCCGAAAGGTAGTCCGAGCCGCGCCCATGTCCGTCCCAGCTCCCTCGATGTCCGCGGTCCGGGTCCCAGTCCCTCCTCCGGAGGCGCCCCCTCCCCCGAATCC
>NZ_RAWD01000301.1:0-11623 GCF_003612065.1 Corallococcus sp. CA047B | reverse complement strand
GCTGTTATCCTGCGGGGCCGCTCGCCTTTCGCCCCTCCTGCCCCTGGTAGAACGCCGCATGTCCGCGCCCGCGCCCCGTCCTCCCTCTGTCGACAGCCTGCTGGGTCCTGGCGGCGCGCTGGAGCAGGCGCTGCCCGCGTACGAGCACCGCCCGGAGCAGCTCCAGATGGCGCGCGCCGTGGAGCGGGCCTTCTCCGAAGGCAGCTACCTGCTGGCGGAGGCCGGCACGGGCACGGGCAAGACGCTGGCCTACCTGGTGCCGGCGCTCCTGGCGGGCCGCAAGGTGGTGGTGTCCACCGCGACGAAGACGCTGCAGGACCAGGTGTTCTTCAAGGACCTGCCGCTGCTCAGCGAGAAGCTGGGGCTCCAGTTCGAGGCGGCCTACCTCAAGGGGCGGGGCAACTACCTGTGCCTGCACCGCTACGAAGCCTTCGAGAAGGACCCGCAGTTCGTCTCGCGCGATGAGGCGAAGCAGTGGCCGCTGCTCAAGCGCTGGGTGACGGAGACGGAGACGGGGGACCGGGCGGAGCTGGACCTGCCGGAGTCCTTCGCCACGTGGTCGCGGCTGTCCACCACGTCGGAGACGTGCCTGGGTTCGCGCTGCTCGCAGTATGAGACGTGCTTCGTCACGAAGATGCGCAAGCGCGCGGAGGCCGCGGACCTGCTGGTGGTGAACCACCACCTGTTCTTCGCGGACCTGGCGCTGCGCAGCTCCGGCAAGCGCACCGAGGGCGTGCTGCCCTTCTACGAAGCCGTCGTCTTCGACGAGGCGCACGCGCTGGAGGACGTGGCCAGCGGCCACTTCGGCTACAGCGTCTCCAACTACCGGCTGGAGGAGCTGTCGCGCGACGCGGTGGCGGCCCTGCCGGTGAAGGATGAGCGGCACGCGACGCTCGCGGCGCTGGCCCAGCGGGTGCGCTCGCACGCGGACGCGCTGTTCCTCCAGGCCCCTCGCGCGCTGGGGTTCTCCAGCCAGGAGTCCACCGTCGCGCTGCGCCCGGAGACCATGGGCAAGCTGTCCGGCGCGCTGGAGCAGGTGCGTGAGGGCCTGTCCGCGCTGGCGTCCTTCTCCGGCAGCGAGCGCGAGGCGGAGCTGGCCGCCATCCACCGCCGCGCCGAGGAGATGGTGGAGCAGCTCACCTTCCTGGAGAAGGCGGAGTCCTCCGAGCACGTGTACTGGGCGGAGGCGCGCGGCAAGGGCATCTTCCTGCGCGCGAACCCCATCGACGTGGCGAAGGAGCTGCGCGACCGGCTCTACGGCGCGCTGGACACGGTGGTGTTCACCTCCGCGACGCTCGCGGCGGACGGCCGCTTCGACTTCTTCGCCAAGCGCATGGGCATGTACGACGAGGAGGGTCAGCCGGTGACGCGCGTGCGCACGCTGGCGGTGCCCAGCCCGTTCGACTTCCCCCGGCAGTCCGCGCTCTACCTGCCCACGCACCTGCCGGACCCCAGCGCCCCGGGCTTCATCGAGGCGGCGGCGGAGGAGATCATCCAGTTGTGCGAAGTCACGGGCGGGCGCGCCTTCGTGCTCTTCACGTCCTTGCGCAACATGGTGCGCGCGTATGAGCTGACCGCCACGCGGCTGCCCTATCAGGCGCTGCTCCAGGGCGAGCGGCCCAAGGCGCAGCTCCTGGAGTCCTTCCGCCAGACGCCCAGCGTGCTCTTCGCCGCGCACAGCTTCTGGGAGGGCGTGGACGTGCCCGGAGATGCGCTGAGCCTGGTCATCATCGACCGGCTCCCGTTCGCGTCGCCGGGGGACCCGCTGGTGGCCGCGCGCATCCGGCAGATTGAAGCGCGCGGTGAGGAGCCGTTCGACCAGTACCAGTTGCCGCAGGCGGCGCTGGCGCTGCGCCAGGGCTTCGGGCGGCTCATCCGCACGCAGGCGGACCGGGGCATCGTGGCGATGCTGGACCGCAGAATCGTGACGAAGGGCTACGGCCGCGTGTTCCTCTCCAGCCTGCCGCCCGCGAAGCGGATGGAGGACACGACGGAGCTGAGCCGCTGGTTCAATGGACCGGTGCGCCCCGTTCCGCCGCTGAGAACCGTTCGTTGAACCCGTCGCGCAGGCGCAGGCCCACGCGCGCCTGGAAGGGCGGGGCGAGCGTGTCCACGCCCGCGCGGCCCGCGAGGTAGGAGCGGTCGAACAGGTTCTCCACCGCGGCGAAGGCGGCCACCTTCCAGAAGAGGTGGCGGCTCACGAACAGGTCCACGATGGCGGCCCCTCCCATGCCGCGCGCGTTGAGGTCGTCCTCGTACTGCGGGCCCACGACGCGAAGCTGCGCGGTGGCGGTGAGCAGGGACGGCTCATCGAAGGTGACGCTGAGCGAGCCGCGATGCCGGGGGTCCTGCGGAAGCTGGCGGCCCACGAGGTCCGGTTGGCCGGGCGCGTCGGTGACGACGGGATCCACGAACGTGTAGGCGGCAAGCACCGTCCACTGGCGGACCGGGCGCCAGTCCGTGCCCAGCTCCACGCCGCGCACGCGCGCCTGTCCCAGGTTCTGACGCTGGCGGGTGGTGCCGTCGGGCAGGGGCGTGGCCAGGGTGACGTTGGTGACGGGCGCGTCGAGCACGTTCCAGAAGCCGGTGATGCGTCCGATGAGGCCGCCAGGGCCCAGGGCCTCCACGCCCGCCTCGGTGCCCCAGAGGCGTTCGGCGTCCAGGTCCGGGTTGGCGGCGGTGAGGACGGTGCCCACCTGGAAGGGGCGGTACAGCTCATTGAGCGTGGGCGCGCGGAAGGCCCGGTAGACGGAGGCGCGCAGGGTGAGCCAGTCCAGCGGGCGCAGGCGCGCGGCCAGCCGCGGGCTGAGCTGGCCGGCGGTGCGGGGGGCGAAGTCGGTGGCGGTGGTGTAGCCATCCGAGCGGCTCTCCAACTGGTAACCATCCCGGTTGCGCCACACGTCCCAGCGCAGCGTGCCGGCGAACTCCAGCGCGGAGGACACCGTGTAGAGGTCCTGCACGAAGAGCCCACCGGAAAGCTGCGTGCCCCGGGTGGTGCGCGCGTAGATAGACGTGGGCGTGTACGTGGCGGGGAAAAGCAGCTCCTGCGCGGTGCCGGCGGCGCGGCGGGCATCCACCCCGGCGGCGAGCACGTGCGTTCCGCCCAGCGTCAGGTTGGGTCCGGTCCACACGAGCGAGCCGCCCTGGTCGTTGGCGGGCACGTCCTGGAACGCGGAGCGGATCTCGTAGTCGCGGTCCGCGCTGACGCGGGCGCGGTTCTGGGCGAAGTGCTGGGTGCGACCGTAGAGGCCCAGCTCGAAGGTGCCGGTGTCCTGCGTGCGCAGACGGGCGCTGCCGGTGAACCACGCGAGGTCCACGCTGGCGACGGTGTAGCGGGTGCCGCCGTTCTGCGTCTCTCGGAACAGGCTGGCGCGGGCGGTGAGCAGGAGGTCGTCGGTGGCCTGCACCTCCACGCGCGCCTGCCCGGTGAGGTGCTTGGACGGGGTGTTGGCGTCGATGGAGCCGCGCTGGTCGGCGGGGACGATGCGGTAGCCGTCGCTGGTGAGACCTTCTGCCTCCAGGGAGATGCCCACGCGCTTCCAGCGGTCCGCGATGCGCGCGCCGAAGAAGCCGGTGCCCTGGTTGCCCACCGACACGTCCGCGTCGATGACCCCGACGATGGGCTGGGAGATGAGCTGCACGACGCCACCCAGCGCGGCGCTGCCGTAGAGCGCGGAGCCGCCGGTGGGGACGACCTCGATGCGGTCCAGGCCCAGCCGGGGCAGGGCGCGCCAGAACACCCAGCCTCCGTAGGGGTCGTTCACCGGCAGGCCGTCCAGCAGCACCAGTCCCCGCGCGACGCCGGAGGGCGCGAGCCCGCGCAGGTTGAGCCCCTGCGCGGTCGGGTCCGCGACGAGGGACGGCGTGCGGCGGAAGGTGGCCGCTGAGGGCAGCGTGCGCACGAGCGCGTCCTGCGTGAGCGTGGGGCTGCGCTCGATTTCGTCGCGGGGAATCACCACCGTGGTGGCGGGCACGTCACGCAGCGGGCGCGGCAGGCGCGTCGCGGTGACGACGGTCCGGGTCTCGGCGGGAGCTTCGGGTTCGGCGGGGGTGGACTCCGCGCTGACGGGTGCGCCTGCTTCGTCGCGGTCCTGGGTTCCCTCGGACGACGGTGCCTCCACCTGCGCCGCCGCGATGCCGGGCAGCAGCAGCGCCAGCCTGAAGCAGACTCCAATGCCTCGCAGGACGTGAGCGCGCCGTCGGAGGGGCGCGGCAAGCGGACGGGAGGGGGCGGCCGGGCCGGTCATTCCCGCCGCTCTAGCGGAGATACCGCCCTCGCGGGAGGGCGCATCCACCCGGGCTCGCTCCACCCGACGGGGGACGACACTCCCGGGGCGCTCCCCGAAAACACGAACGGCGGTGAAGGGCCGAAGAAGGCCGCTCACCGCCGTCGCTCCGGAACCCGGGAAGCCCCAGGTCCCGCGGACACTACGCCGTGGCCGCGCCACCGCCCGCGGCGGCCGGGCCCTGGTACTGCGCGTCGCCGAAGCCGAGGATGGCGTAGAAGACGGGGCCGAGCAGCGCCAGGCCGATGCCGAAGCCCGTGCCCTTGCCGAACGACTTCGCCATGTCGATGCCGATGATGAAGAGCGCGATGAAGTTCACGCACGGAATCAGCGCCAGCACGATCCACCAGGCCGGACGGCCGATGATCTTCGTCATGACGTAGATGTTGTAGATGGGGACGATGGCCGCCCACCCGGGCTCGCCCGCCTTGGTGAACGTCTTCCACAGGCCCGCGATCATCGCGCCGATGAAGGCAAAGTAGAAGATGTAGAACAGCGGGCCCGGGCCCGCGCTCTGCTGCTCCTGCATCTGCCGCATCATCTCAAGCTGCTGTTCATCCATGGCTGACTTCCCCCTCGGAAGTGTGGGACTCCGGCTCCAGGGCCGGTCGGTGTCCAGGTTCAGTGCCGAACAATTCGCGAAGTAGGGGGGCGAATGCAAATTCCTTCACCCCCATGCCGGCTTCGTCTCGAACCTTGAGACTTCCCCGTCTCACGCCTTCAGCGTCTCCGGCACCTCCCAGTCCGGCTTCAGCCGCTGGATGACCTTCACGAAATTCTCCTTGTCCTGGGCTTTCTCCAGCGCGGCGTCCGGGAGGATGACGTCATCCTTCACCAGCCGCTCCAGGTGCATGTCCAGGGTCTGCATGCCCTGGCCCTGGCCCGCCTGCATCTTGGAGGCGATCTGGAACACCTTGCCCTCGCGGATCATCGCCGCGATGGCGGCACTGCCCACCAGGATTTCGAGCGCGGCGACGCGGCCCTTGCCATCCGCGGTCTTCAGCAACTGCTGGGCGACGATGCCCGCCAGCGACTCCGCGAGCATGCCGCGCACCTGACCCTGTTCGTCCGCGGGGAAGGTGTTGATGATGCGGTCGATGGTCGCGGGCGCGCTGTTGGTGTGGACCGTGGCGAACACCAGTACGCCGAAGCTCGCGAGTTGGAGCGCCAGCTTCATCGTCTCGCTGGTGCGCAGCTCACCGATGAGGATGACGTTGGGGTCCTCGCGGCCGGCGGAGCGGATGGCGGTGGCGAAGCTGGACGCGTGCGGACCCACCTCGCGGTGGGTGACCTGGGCCTTGAGGGACTCGTGCACGAACTCCACCGGGTCCTCGATGGTGAGCACGTGCGAAGCGCGCGTCTTGTTGATGTGGTTGATCATCCCCGCGAGCGTCGTGGACTTGCCGCTGCCCGTGGGGCCCGTCACCAGCACCAGCCCGCTGCGGCGGTCCGCCATCTTGCGCACCACCTCCGGCGTCTTCAGGTCCTCCAGCGACAGCACCTTGCTGGGAATGGTGCGGAAGACGGCCCCGATGCCGGTCATCCGGTAGAAGTAGTTCGCGCGGAAGCGGGCCTTCGTCCCGTAGCCATAGGCGAAGTCCAGGTCCAGCTCCTCGGTGATCTGCCGCTTCTGTTCGGGCGAGCAGAGCTCGAAGAGCAGCGACTCCAGCTCCTCGGTGGTGAGGGGCTCGTCGCGCAGCGGCACCAGTTCGCCACGGATGCGGCCCAGGGGCGGGTAGCCCACGGCCATGTGCAGGTCGCTGCCCTTCTTTTCGAGCAGCACGTCGAACCAGGTCGCGATGCGAGGTGTGTCCGTCATGTCAGGCGCCCTTCTTGCCAAGCAGTGAGCCCACCTTGGACAGCATCCGCGCGCCCTCCTGGGGCGTGGCGGGCGCGGGCACGGTGGTGGCGCCAGCGCCGGGGCGCTTGCCCGTCACCATGGCCTCGATTTCGTCCGGGTTCTCCGCGAAGCCCTTCACCGTCTCCAGGGTCGCCTTGCCCGACTTCGCCAGGTCCGCCAGCGAGTCCTCGAAGCGGATGATGCCCAGCGACTTGCCTCGCTGCTGGAGCGACGGAATCTGGAACGTCTTGTTGTCGCGGATGAGGTTGCCCAGGGCCATGGAGCCGGGGAGCACCTCGGCGGCGGCCACCATGCGCTTGCCGTCCGCGCTGGGCATCAGCCGCTGGCTGACGATGAGGCGCAGGCCGCTGGAGAGCGACAGCCGCACCTGGCCCTGGTCCGCCGGGGGAAAGAGGTCGATGAGCCGGTCGATGGTCTTCGCCGCGCTGGGCGTGTTCATGGTGCTGATGAGCAGGTGGCCCGTTTCGCTGGCCGCGAGCGCCATGCGCACCGTCTCCGTGTCGCGCAATTCACCCACGACGATGACGTCCGGGTCCTCGCGGAGGCTGCCCTTGAGCGCGCTGGCGAAGGTGCGGGTGTTGCTGCCCACCTCGCGCTGGCTGATGAGGGCGCGCTTGCGCGGGTGCACGTACTCCACGGGGTCTTCCACGGTGAGCACGTGGTGCGTCGTCTCGCGGTTGATGATGTCCAGCAGCGCCGCGAGCGTGCTCGTCTTGCCATGGCCCGACGGGCCAGTGAGCACGATGAGGCCCTGGTGGTGGTGCGTCGCCTTGGCGATGTCCGCAGGCAAACCCAGCGACTCCAGCGTGGGAATCTCCCGGGGGATGACGCGGAAGACGCCCTTGAGGCCCGTGCGCTGGCGGTTCACGTTGACGCGGAAGCGCCCGGTGTCCTCGGAGTCCAGCGCGAAGTCCACGCTGCCGTCCTTCTCCAGCACGTGGCGCAGGCGCTCCGGGATGATGGGCAGCAGCAGCCGCTCCACCGTCTCCGGCGACAAGGGCGTGTCCTGGGGCTGCAGCTCCCCCGCGAGCCGGAACAGCGGCGGCCGCCCCGCCACCACGTGCAGGTCGCTGGCGAGCATGCTGCGCGCCTGCTCCAGCAGCACGGCCAGGTCGCGGCCCGGCGCGGAGGTCGTCCGCGAGATGGGAATGGCGCGCGCGGCGACCGGTGCGGCGTGCCCATGCGCGGCGGCGGACGGAGCCGCTGGCGGCGCGGCGCTGGGCGCGCGGGCGAAGGCCTCCACCGGCGCCGTGACCGCGGGAGCCCGAGCCGGGGCCGCTGGCGCAGCGGGGGCTCGCGCGGCGGCCGGGGCCGGGCCACCCACCTGGGCGGTGCGCGCGATGGCTTCGGCGGGGGCCGACACGGCGGGCATGCCACCGTAGGGCGTCCGCGTGGGGGCCGCTGGAGCCGCCGCCGGGGCCTGCGCGGCCGGAGGAGCAGACTGCGCCGCGCCCTCGGTGCTCTTGGTGAGGCGCACGTTCATCAGCTCGCCACGGCGCACCGCGGCGATGGAGAGCGCGCCCAGGCCGGTGGCGTTCACCGTCCATTGCACGGGCGTCTCCGACACCGTGGAGGCTCGCGCCATGCCCACCATGGCCTGGAGGGCCTTCACGAGCTCTTCGGTGGTGAGGGCGCCGGGATCAACGGGCTCGTAGCCGGTGGCGTTTCGCACCATGGGCGGACGGCCACTGGCCAGGGCCAGCTCGGTGATTCCGGGACGCGACAGGTGACGCAGCAGCTCTGCGAGCGGTTTCATGCGGGGGGGTGGCCCCACCGCTGCCGTGCGTCAGGCCCGGCGGGGTGGAACCCGCGCAGGATAGTCGACCGCCGCGCTGCGGAATACCCGGGGGGCTGCCCCTGAAAAGCACGACGGGAGCGGCCGTGTGAGGGCCCCTCCCGTCGGGAACAACCTTCCGCGTCGGATGCGCGGGACTACAGCTCGCGCGACATCAGGAGCCGCAGCTTGCCGGACTTCTTGGAGACCACCGTGGCCACCGTGGTGAAGCCCTCCTTGCGGTAGAAGCCCACCGCGGGCGCGTTCGCGGGGTCCACGCGCAGGGCGATGGTCTTGCGGTACATGTCGCGCGCCACGTCCAGCGCCTTGTTGAGCAGCTTCTGGCCCACGCCGTGGCGCCGCAGCTCCGGCTTCACCACGATGTTGCGCAGGTACGCCGCACCGGGCACCGGACCGTCGCGCTCCACCGTCACGTAGCCCACGATCTGGTTCTGCACGCGGGCCACATGGAGGAAGGGCTTGAGCTGGGTGAGGGCCTTGAGGCTGTCCTCCTGGCTCTCCCCACGTCCCTTCCAGGGCTCGGAGTTGGAGCGCAGGGCCGACACCGCGGTCAGGTCCTCGTCGGTGGGCGGACCGAATTTGACCCCGTTCACCAGGTCATTGGGGAGGTTCGCCACGTCCATCACCGGCGTGGGGGCCACCTCGACGCCTGGATCCACCTGCTTCATCGTCATCGCCTTGCTCCTCCGTCGCGTCCGCGATCCTAACCGGTCACCCCGTACCCGTGCACGCGATCATTCCGCGCACAGTGTCCTCTTTTCCGTGTGGGGAGACGTCCTCCTCTTGGATCGAGGAGCGGGAATCTCTCGAAACGCCACTCGCGCGGGCTCCATTCCAGGAGGATGCTTACCGCTCTGTCGTACGGCATGCGACCGGCCTTCCGCCCAGGGCGTGGGGCCATTATAAAAAGCGGGTACCGAATCCCCCTCGGTCCGAGTCCTCCCCCTTGCAACTGAACCACGCCCAGCGAGAGCTGACGCTCAAGATCGTCTATTACGGCCCCGGGCTCAGCGGGAAGACGACCAACCTGCGCAAGCTGCACGCCCGGGCGCGGCCCGACGTGCGAGGTCGCCTGCTGTCGGTGGACACGCACGACGACCGGACGCTCTTCTTCGACCTGCTGCCCGTCTTCTTCTCCACGTCGGCGGGCTTCAAGGTGAAGGTGAAGCTCTTCACCGTCCCCGGCCAGGTCATCCACAACGCCACCCGGCGGGTGGTGCTGCAGGGCACGGACGCGGTGGTCTTCATCGCGGACAGCCGGCGCAACGCGTCCCAGGAGAACAACGCCTACTGGCGCAACCTGCAGGAGAACCTGCGGGAGATGGAGCTGGATCCGCAGCAGGTGCCGGTGGTCATCCAGTTCAACAAGCGCGACCTGCCTGACAGCCTCACGGACGCCGAGCTGGAGGACATCCAGAAGAAGGGCACGCAGCCGGTGGTGGGCTCGGTGGCGGTGCGGGGCGAGGGCGTGGTGGAGACCTTCCACGCCGTGGCCCAGGCGGCCTGGCGCGCGCTGGAGGCGCGGGCCCACCTGTCGCGCAACGTGGGCCTCACGGAGGATGAATTCCTGGGGCAGATCTTCCGGCACGTTGACCTGGCCGGCACGGCCCTGGAGGGGCGCTACGGTCCACCGCCCGGCGACCGGGCGACCGGGAGTCCGCAATGAGCGGCCCGCCGTCGGGAGGCCCGTGGGACACGCTGGGCGCGCCCCGCCGCGAGTCCGCCCTCCAGCGGCGACTGTCGTTGGGAGACCTGCTGGACCTGCCATCCTTCTCGGAGGTGGTGAAGGGCTTCAGCGACCTGTACCGCGTGGGCATCAAGGTGCTGGACGTACGCGGCACCAAGCTGGCGGACGTGAAGGTGGGCCACGGCGACTTCTGCGCCTACGTCTTCTCCTTCCCGGACGGCCGGCATGCGTGCACCGCGATGGTGGGCCGGGTGAAGGACGGCCCCGTCCTCCCGGAGGCGGGCGGGCGCGTGGCGGACGGAGGAGAGGCCTCCGAGGCGTCGGGCCTCATCGCGCTCACGTGCTTCACCGGCCTGCGCTACGTGGTGATGCCCGTGCGGTGGGATGGCGACCTGCTGGGCCGGGTCATCCTGGGGCCCTTCACGCCCGAGGAGCTGGCGGACTTCCCCGACACGCTCACCGGCATCCAGGGCCTGGACCTGGAGCGGGCGCACGAGCTGCTGGCGCGCGTGCGCCGCGTCCCGGAGCGCACCGCCGCGCAGGTGCTGGGCCACTTCGGCCTGGTGCTGGGCGCGCTCGTCGCCAGCGGACAGAAGTCGTACCTGGCCACGCACCTGCACCTGGAGTCCACGCTGGAGGTGCACCGCGAGCTGGAAGCGCAGAACGCGCGGCTGCTCCAGGCGAACACGCGGCTCAAGGAGTTGGACCGGCTGAAGTCGTCCTTCCTGGGCACGGTGAGCCACGAGCTGCGCACGCCGCTGGCGTCCATCCTGGGCTACTCGGAGATGATGGCGGAGGGGCTGGCGGGGCCGCTCAACCCGGAGCAGTTGCAGTACGTGCGCACCATCGTGGAGAAGGGCGAAACGCTCCTCTCGATGATCTCCTCGCTCCTGGACCTGAGCCAGATTGAAGCGGGCCGTCTGCGGCTGTCCATGGCGCCGGTGGACCCCGGCTACATCATCCAGACGGCGGTCTCCAGCGTGCTGCCGCAGGCGCAGCGCAAGGGCTTGGAGCTGGAGGTGCGGCTGCCGCACACGCCGCAGCCGAGGCTCGCGGGCGACCTGGACAAGCTGCGCCAGGTGGTGGTGAACCTGCTGGCCAACGCGGTGAAGTTCACGCCGTCGGGCGGCCGGGTGAAGGTGACGCTGTCGGACGCGGCGATGCAGCAGGAGCTGGGCGTGCCCGGCTACCGCATCAGCGTGGAGGACACCGGTGTGGGCATCCGCACCGAGGAGTTCGAGCGCATCTTCCAGAGCTTCTACCAGGTGGACGGCAGCTCCACGCGCGAGTTCGGCGGCGCGGGGCTGGGGCTCGCCATCGTGAAGAGCCTGGTGGAGGGCCACGGCGGCCGCGTGCGCGTGGAGAGCGAGTTCGGGCACGGCTCGCGCTTCATCGTCCAGTTGCCCCTGCACCCGCCGATGCCGGAGCGCGGCCTGTCCGCCGCGCCGCCCCTGCCGGAGCCGGACCGCTTCTGAGGCGTGGGAGCGCCCGACCGACAAAGCGGGTCGGGGCAATCCGGCGACACGCTGGCCCATCAATCCCGCGGCGAGTCCGGGGTGTGCTGTCCGGGGGCGCGGCGCTTCAACAGCTCCTCGACCCCGGGCCCCGCCGGCAGCAACGTGGGCAGGTGCGTTTGCACGAAGGCCCCCGCGAGTCCCAGCAGCATGACGACGCCCAGGGCGCGTCCCAGCCGCAGGGTGAGCGAGCGCTGTTCGGACACGCGCGCCACCAGGATGAAGTTGATGGCGGCGCTGGCGAGCGACGCGATGATGGCGCCCACCCCGGCCGTCGTGGGGGAGATGGTGCCGTTGGCGCACAGCGATGCGGCGGAGGCCACCGCGGACGCGCTGGACACCAGTCCGCCCAGGGCGCTCACCGCGTAGAAGCCCCAGCGGCCCAGCAGCGTCTGGCCCACCGTGCCCACCACCTGGAGCGCCAGGAAGATGAGGCCGAACTTCAGCGCGGACGGCAGGGAGAAGGGGGACTTGAGGGGC
>NZ_RAWD01000300.1:0-11635 GCF_003612065.1 Corallococcus sp. CA047B | reverse complement strand
GCGCTGTTCCTGTCGCCCCGGGCGTGGGCCGGGCTGCAGAGCGCGGTCCACTTCCATGTCTGGGCGGCGGTGGGGATGGGGCTGCTCTTCGGCGGGCTGCCGGTGGTGCTCGCGCTGACGCGCTCCGGTCAGGCTTCCACGCGCCACGTCATCGCGGTGGGGCAGGCGTTGATGTCCGGGCTGCTCATCCACCTGATGGGGGGCCGCATCGAGACGCACTTCCACATCTTCGGCTCGCTGGCGCTCTTGGCCATCTACCGGGACTGGCGGGTGCTGATCACGTTCAGCGGCGTGGTGGCGGCGGACCACTTCCTGCGCGGTGCGTTCTGGCCGGAGTCCATCTTCGGGGCGCACGCGAAGGAGTCCTGGCGGTGGATGGAGCACGCGGCCTGGGTGGTGTTCGAGGACATCTTCCTCATCGTCTCCTGTGTGCAGGGCCAGCGGGACCTGAGGGCGTCGGCGGTGCGGGAGGCGCAGTTGGAGCTGTCCCGGCACGCGGTGGAGGAGCGGGTCGTCCGGCCGCTGGTGGGCTCCGCGGACGCGCTGCGCGACTCCATGCGGACGCTGGCCAAGTCCACGAAGGAGCAGCGTGCGGACCTGGCCCGTCAGGCCCGCGCGCTGAACGAGACGCAGGTGACGGCGGAGCAGATCCGCCAGACGTCGCTCGTGGCCTCCGAACAGGCGACCCGCGTGCTGCGCTCGACGGAGGAGGCCGGGGACGTGGGCGCGGCGGTGGAGGACGCCATTGGACGCAGCGTGGAGGGATTGGCGGAGATCCGCGCGCAGGTGGAGGACCTCTCCGAGCGCATCCAGGGGCTCGCGGCGTACACGGAGAAGATTGGCGGCATCACCCGGACGGTGCAGGACCTGGCGGACCAGTCCAACGTGCTGGCCATCAACGCGGCCATCGAGGCGGCTCGGGTGGGCGACGTGGGCCGGGGCTTCGCGGTGGTGGCGCGGGAGATCCGCAACCTGTCGTCGCAGTCGGTGGCGGCCACGCAGCAGGTGCGCTCGGTGCTGGAGGACACGCGCTCGCGCATCCAGGGGGTGGTGGATCTCACGCGCCAGGGAGGGGAGCGGATGGGCCGGGGCATCGACAGCATCCGGGAGTCGGGCGACCGGTTGCGCAGGCTGTCGGGTCTGGTGCAGGGCAACGCGGATGCCGTCCGCCAGATTTCGGCGTCGGTGAGCCAGCAGTCGGCGGGCGTGTCGCAGATCTTCGCCGCCGTCACGGATTTGACCGCGATGATGGAGGCGTCGGTGGCCCGGGTGGAGGCCACCCACGTGGCGGCGGACACGCTCCAGCACGTCACCGACCAGGTGCACGGCGTCATCGGTCTGTATCAGGGCGGGACCTGATACGTCACCGACAGGCCCCCCTTCCATGGAGTACATGGAGGCCATGACCTCCAGACTCCGACGTTTCCTGTCGTTTTCCTCGATTCCTCTCCTGTTGAGCTGCGGCGCCGCCGCGGTGTCGGACGGGTCCTCTCCCGCGTTGGCGTCGCAGGGGCAGGAGCTGGCCACGGGCACGCCCGCCGGCAACGGCGTGGTGCTGTTCCTCAACGATTACTCGACGACGCTGGCGGTGTTGGACATGCAGGTGCCGTTGAACCTCCTGGCCGCGCAGAGCCTGATGGACTGGCGCGAGGGCCCGGACGGCGTCCTTCACACCGGGGATGACCGGCGCTTCGTCTCCATCGAGCAGGTGGACGCGGTGCCCAACGTGGGTCCGGCGGCGCTGGCCGCGCTGGAGGCCTACGCGCGGGGCACGGGCCGGGTGGAGCTGCCGGTGGACGGCTGGGTGGGCACGTTCCAGGGCGTGACGTTCAACGTGGCCGAGGCGCGCCGGGCGCTGGCGGTGGCGAACGCGCAGAGCGCGGGGGCGTTGCAGTCGAACTACGGCGTGTCCTCGGCGGCGGCGAACGCCATCGTGGCGGCGCGGCCGTTCTTCCACATCCTGAAGCTGGGGCGGCTGCCGGCGGTGGACGGCACGTCGCTGCAGAACCTCAAGACGGCGACGCAGCAGGCGGCCGAAGGTGAGCCCTGCACTGGCGCGGCGACGTGTCAGACGGGCCTCTGGTGCAACGGCATCCCGAACGACGCCTCCAGCCCGTATGGCCGCTGCATCACCACGGCGCCGACCCCGGGGGACGGCGAGTCCTGTTCGCTGTTCGTGCCGTGCCAGGCGAACCTGACGTGCCACGGCCTGGCGTCGGGTGCGACGGAGGGCTGGTGCCGGCCCGCGTGGATGGAGGGCGAGTTCACGGCGTATTCGGACCTGACGTTGCAGGGCAACACGACGCCGCAGGTGTCCTCGCAGCCGGTGGTGGGACTGGCGACGGTGCCGGAGGACATCACGGTGGAGCTGGACCTGGCGCACAACAACCCGTCCAAGCTGGTGCTGACGCTGGAGGATCCGGGTGGGGAGACGGCGCTCCTGTGGGACGGGCCGAACGAAGGCACGCCGCCCAAGCGCATCCCGGTGACGCGCGGCATCCCGCGTGATGGCACCATCAACGGCCTGTGGAAGCTGCACGTCGTCAACCCGTCGGGGGTGGGCAACGGCAAGCTGCGCGAGTGGACGCTGAAGCTGAACAGCCGCTGGGACTGATGCGGTCGTGATGGAGGGCCCAGGGGCCGGGGATGGACGTCCCGGCCTCCGGGGGTTGTTGTGCATCAGGGGGAAGCGCGTCCGCCAATCGCAGGGAAACGTTCGTAGGCGCGCAGGAGCGCTTCCAGGTGGGAAGGGTCGTCAAGGTCGAGCGGCGCGTCCGTGAGCTGGACGATCCATCCTCCCGTCGAGGTCCGCCGAGCACGCGACAGCAGCTCCGCGTCGCGCGCGGGGTCCGGGAACCCGAGGGTCCGCGCGGTGGCGGCCGACCAGTAGTTCAGCCACCCAAGATGATGTGGGATTTCGGGTGAGAGGATTTCCTCTGGAAGTTTGAGCACTGGCAGCCCCCGTGGGGGAACCCGTGGCTCATCCGATGGATGGCGAACCTGGAGAGCCATTGTCGCCCCCATGCCATCCGGCAGGATGCGTCCCCAGAAGCTGTGAGCGCCATGCGCTATTTGCTCCAGCAGCTGTGCCGACGCCGAAATTCCAATTGGGTCCATGGGCAATTCCGCGTGGACCTCAAGTTGCGGCGTGTTGCCAGGAGAGATGCCGGCCGGCCTTCCCGAACCGAATACCGTCACGGGGTGGTTTTCGTCACCATTGCAAAGGAGCGGAAACCGGCCGCGAGCAGCTGCCTCTTCAAGCCATGAGTCGCGCCGGGGTAATGCGATGGGGCGCCCTGTTTCATCAATCCGCCACTCCAGGCGCAAGCTGCGGAGCGCCCGTTCCATTCCATGAACGACACCCAGAGGGCGGCTGTCGTCAACCGTGAGGGCAGGCGCGTAGGCAACGAGGATGAGAGAGCGCGGCGTGGCCGACATGTCAGCACCAGTCCATGACGACGACGTTGAGGGTGATATCCCGATCGCGCAGGGCGTCTCGGTGCGCGGCGCTGCTCACTCCAATTCGGAAGTCGAATCCGCAAGCCTTGGCGAGAGTTCGTTCGCGCTGCAACTCGGGGAGCTGGTTCTCGATGACCTGCGTCCGGAGGAAGGTCGGGTATGTGTCGAAGTTGTCGGTCTTCACTTCCCACAAAAGGCGCTGGCGGAGTTGCAGTGCATCGAACCGCTTCCCGTTGACAAGCACATCCGAACCGGGAAATTCATTCTTCGGAACCTTGTCGGCACACAGGTTGTGGAGGGCGTCACCGCCCAGGTGAGGTACGGGCCGGGGCGTACATTCGAGACGGCGTTCGTGCGGCTCAGGGGACGGGGGCGGCCCTGGCGGAAACCAGTCCTGTCCTGAAGAGGCGCCGTCCGGTTTGGGCCGTCGGGACGCCAGGGACTGCTGCTCCGCGGACTGCGTTCCAGTCGCGGGCTCCGCTGCCTCTCCAGCGGTCCCTTCTTCGGGGTAGGGCCATCTGAACTCGTACGCGTCCAATTGCTCCTGGATGGCGACCGCCACCACCACCGCGCCGATGATCAGCACCGCGCCGACCGCGATTTCAGGCTGCGTCAGCAGGCAGATGCCGACCATCGTCTCGAGCGTGACGACATCCGCCGAAGCGACGGGGCAGCGACGCTGGGTATCGCGGAAGTGAATCCTGCGGGTGTCGAGTGACTGGAAGCACCGCTCCACGACCAGGGGCCAGGATTGGGACGCCTCACGGACGACGCATCGCCCGTCGTCCCTCCACGGCAACGTGGCTGCTTTCTGGAGGTTCGCGAGCCGTAGGGACCCGGCTGCCGACGCGTTCGGCCTCGGCGCGGGTGTCGCGCACGATGCGAGAAGGAACAGGAGGACGCCGCAGGCTCGGACACGCATGGTCATGCTCCTTCAATCAAGCGAGGACGCCGTGGGTCAAGGCGGCTGCAATGCAAGCAAGGGCGTCCGACGAACCAGGGCAAAGAAAAAGCCCAGCACCCGTGGAGGGCGCTGGGCTTCAGAGGGCCTTGGGGCCGGGGATTACTCCTCGGCCTCCTGGGGCTCCTCGAAGTTCACGTCGAAGTTGACGCGCTGGCCGGGCTCGATGGTGAAGGTCTTCTGCCAGCGTGACGGGCCCACGGTGACGAGCAGGCGGTGGTAGCCCTCGTACACGTCCAGCTCCTCGACGGGGACGGTGCCCGCGGGCTTCCCATCGATGGTGACGTTCGCGCCGGCGGGGCCGCGCACGTTGATGAAGGCCTTGTTGAGGAAGAACTGGAACGCGGAGCGACCGGTGGCTGCCACTGTCACGGTGCGCGACACGGAGATGCCGAGCGCGCCGTTGGTGAAGGTGAGCAGGTGCCGGCCCGGGGGCAGCGGCACGGACAGGGGCGTGCGGCCCAGCAGCGTGGTGGTGCTGTTGAGCGTGACCTCCACGCGCGGCTCCACCGTGAGATCCAACATGCCCATGACGGGGCCCGCATCCACGATGCCGGCATCCTCCACGCCCGCGTCCTCGACACCCGCGTCGAAGGGAGCGGCCACGACGGCGGGGATGCCCGCGTCGAAGGTCTCCACGGTCATGGAGCCCTGGAGCTGGCGCTGGATGACCACCGCGCCCGCGCCGAGCGTCAGTGCCAATCCGCCGACGACATAGGGGATCCACGCCCGCGAGGACTTCTGCGCCGGTGCGGCCACCTGCGCGGTGGGGCTCGCCGCGCCGCCGAAGATGGGGCCCGCCGGACGTGCGTCAGGGGTGGACGCCGCACCGTGCGTGGGCGTCTGGGCCTGCGTGCCCTGCGTGCCTGCCTGCGCCGAAGCGTGCGCGCCCGGGGTGGAGGCGGCACCCTGAGCGCCTGCCTGCGCCGAAGCGTGCGCGCCCGGGGTGGAAGCGGAGCCCTGCGCGCCCGCATTGGCTCCTTGAGCCTGCGGACTCGCGGTCGATGCCTGCGCGTTCGCGGGAGGCGAAGAAGCCGAGGCCTGCGTGTCCGCCTTCGCGTTGTGCGAGGCCGCCGCCTGCGCGCCCGCGTTCGCACCGTGCACGGACGCAGCACCCGACGAAGCCGCGCTTGAGGAAGCCGCCACCGCGCCCGTGCTCGTCGCCTGCGCACCGGACGCCGCGGTGCTCGCCGCGCCCGTGGACGCCGGAGCCGAGTTCACCTCGGGCACCAGGTTCTTCACGGGCTCCGCGAGCCCCGCGCCCTGCGCCAGGACCTCCGCGATCTGCGGCGCCGGCATGCCGGCCTTCGCGAGCGCGTCCGCGATGCCCAACTCGATCGTCTTGCGCCGCGCCGCGCGCGCATCACTCTCCGGCGGGAACAGCTTCGCCAGGTGCTCCGCGAAGGACTCGTGCGTCGGCAGCTTGCCGATGGCCTCCACCACCGCCTCGCGGAACGCGAGCGCGGAAGGGTAGCGCTCCAGCGCGCGCTTGGTCGTCGCCCGGCGCACGACGGCGTCCAGCTTGAGCGGCACGTCGGGCGGCATCGGCGGCAGCGCGCGGTTGAGCACCGCCTTGTCCGGATCCGCCGACTCCTTGAAAGGCATCTTCCCCGTGAGGCACTCGTGCAGCGTGAGCCCCAGCAGGAACACGTCCGACTGCACGTTGACGGCTTCGCGTCCGCCTAGCAGCTGCTCCGGGGACGTGTACGCGCGGCGGTTCTTCACGCGCTTGCCACCGCGTTCGCGGGGCGCCACGGAGAGCGCGCCGTAGCCCGTCACCTTCGTGAAGCCGCTGAACGACACCATCAGCGTCTCGGGCCGGATGTCTCCGTGCACCAGCGGCGAGCCGTCGTCGTTGCCCGCGACGTGCGCGTAGTGCAGGCCCATCGCCGCATCCGCGACGACGAGCGCCGCGAACGCGGGCGACATGCGCGGATGCACTTCGAGCACGCGCCGCAGCGGCTCGCCGTCCGCGAACTCAGTGACGCGCGCGAGCCCGCCGTCCAGCTTCTCCAGACCGTGGACGCGCAGGATGTTCGGGTGCTCGAAGACGAGGGCGCGGTTCGTCTCCTTCTCCAGCCGCGCCACCAGCTCCGGGTTCTGGGCGATTTCAGGCGGTGCCCAGATGAGCACCACGGGACGGGGCGTGGCGCCGTCCTCCAGCGCCAGTCCGAGGAAGGCCCGCGAGCCCTCTCCGGCGAGGAGGGGACCGAGTGATTGGTAGCGAGGCGAACTCATGGGAACGGCATGCTAGTGCCCTTCCCGTCGATCCTGGAATCCCCGCGTAACGACTACAGCCTCTGCCCTTCGAACGGCAGCGTCAGGTGGTACGCGTAGCGCCCGCGACGCACGAGCAACAGCACGCTACGCCCCCGTCGCGCCGTGAGCAGGCCTTCACGGAAAGTGTCAGCCGTGGGCACCGGCTGATTGTTCATCCGCAACAGCACATCCCCCGGCTCCAGGCCAATCTCCGACGCGGCGGAGCCCGGACGGACCGCTGAAATGGCCATCCCGTTTTTATTCTCCTTCACCCGCAGTCCTAGACGTTCCCACGCCAGGGTTTCAAGCAGGCGGGCTGGAAATTCAATCGGCGTGACCTGCACCGTACGGTTGCCGCCTGCTCGGAAGAGCACCAGGGGGAAGACCGAGCGGGCGGGATAACCGCGCACGCGCGAGTCGAAATCCTCGGCGTCCTGGATGCGCGAGCCGCCCAGTTCGGCCACCACGTCACCGCGTTGGACGCCTGCCTGCGCGGCCGGGCTGTCGGGCTCCACGTTCGTCACCACGGCGCCATACGTGCGATCCCACCCGAGCCGCGCGGCGACCTGCGCGGGGAGGTTCGCCGTGTCCATGCCCACCCACGCGGGGCGCACCTTCCCGAAGCGCGTGAGCTCTTCCACGATGCGCCGCACCTTGTCCGCGGGGATGGCGAAGCCGATGCCCTGACCGTTCGCGTAGATGGCGGTGTTGATGCCGATGATCTCCCCGTCCACGTTGAGCAGCGGCCCGCCGGAGTTGCCCGGGTTGATGGCCGCGTCCGTCTGGAGGAAGTCGTTGTAGACGCGGTCGTCGGCGCGGAAGGTGCGGCCGGTGGCGGACACCACGCCCGCCGTCACCGTCTTGCTCAGGCCGAACGGGCTGCCAATGGCCACCACCGTCTCGCCAATCATCAGGTCGGAGCTGGTGCCCAGCTTCGCGGTGGGCAGGGGCTCCTTCGCGTTGACCTTGAGCACGGCCAGGTCGTTGTTCGCGTCGCTGCCCACCACCTCCGCGTCGAACGTGCGCCCGTCCGCGAGCACCACGTGGATGGCGGACGCGCCCCGGATGACGTGGTCGTTGGTGACGATGATGCCGGACGCGTCGATGATGGCGCCGCTGCCCAGGCCCTGGATGCGCTGGCGCGTCTCCGGCTCCGCCAGGCCCTGGCCGAAGAACTCCTCCAGCGGCGAGCGGGCGCGGCCCCGGAAGCGCGACTCCACCTCCTGTTCGGTGCCGATGTAGACGACCGCCGGGGAGACCTTCTGGACGACCTCCACCACGTCGCTGCGGCGCCGGGAGAGGTCCGCCTGCGCGGGGAGTGACAGGGCCAGCCCCACCAGCAAGAGCCCCCACCGGATGTGTCCTGCCCTCATGCCCTTCCTCCGTGCGCCGCCAGGAATCGTCTCCCGGAAGACAGTCTGAATGTCGGGAAGGCCCCAGCCATTCCCGGGGTGTCTGGATGCGGCGTCCCGCTCTTCATAGACCAGGGACCTGAAGGTGCAACCGTGAGCGAACGCACTTTCAGGCAGAACGTCCCGGCCCCCGTCCGATTGCGCACCTGGGGGTGAGGGCGGGCCTGAGCCTGCGTCCCGGCGCGGCGTGTTTCTTGAAGCCCGCGGGGGCAGGAGTCCTGTCACATGAGTCTCGTCCTGGTCGCGGATGACGAACCGGCGGTGTTGGAGGTGCTGAGCCAGGTGGTGGAGGACCTGGGGCACGACGTCGTGCGCGCGCGGGACGGGGAGGAGGCGCTGGCGCTGGCGCGCTCGCGAAGGCCGCAGCTCGTGGTGACGGACCACATGATGCCGCGCATGAGCGGCATGGAGCTGTGCAGCCGGCTGAAGCAGGAGCCCGGCCTGCGCGAGGTGCCCATCATCCTGTTGAGCGCGGTGCTCCAGCACGGCTCGCCGGACTCCACTGCGTTCCTCAACAAGCCGTTCGAGATCAACGACTTCGAGGCGCTGATCCGCCGCGTGCTGGAGAATGCCCCGGGGACGTCCCGCGAGGCCGCGACGCCGGTGGAGGCGCTGGGCCAGTGGGTGGCGCGCACGCTCCAGGGCCCGCTGGAGGTCGCGCGCGAGCAGCTCCTGAAGCTGGAGGGCCTGTCGCCCCCGAAGCAGGACGCGGTGCTCGCGCTGGGCGCGCAGCTCCAGTCGCTGGAGCGGATGGGCCAGTACCTCCAGGACGCGGCCAGCCTGAGCGCGGGCAGCCTGACGTTGCATCCGGTGGAGGGGGAGCTGCGCGGGCACCTGGAGGCCTCGGTGGCGCGGTGTCGCACGCGGGGGCCCGAAGTTCCGGTGGAGCTGTCGGTGCCCCCGGAGCCGGTGGCGCTGCGCTTCGACGTGGTTCGCCTGGGGCAGGTGTTCGACGTGCTGTTGTCCAACGCGGCCCGGCAGGGTGGGGCGCGCGTGGAGCTGCGGGTCTCCGACGAGCGCGTGCTGGTGCGGGTCAGCGACCCGGGGCCGGGCATCCCCGAAGCGGAGTTGCCCCGGCTGTTCCAGCCCTTCCCGGACGGACCGGCCCGGGGCGAGTCGTTGGGGCTCTACGTGGCCTCGGAGCTGGCGAAGCTGCACGGAGGCTCGCTGTCGGCCGAGTCGGTGCCCGGCCGGGGTGCGACGTTCAGCGTGTCCTTGCCGCGCGGGGCCTGACGCTCAGGCCTTCTGCGACTTCAGCATCCAGCCGATCATCTTGTAGAGCAGGCGGGCGCCCACGTTGGCGTCCCACTCGCTGCCCTCGGGGTCGGGGGCCACCTCCGTCAGGTCGAAGCCGACGATGGTGCGGCCTGAGCGCACGACGCCCGCGACGAGCGCGGTGGCCTCCGGGAAGGACAGGCCGCCGGGCACGGGCGTGCCGGTGTGCGGGCACAGCACGGGGTCCAACCCGTCGATGTCGAACGACAGGTAGACCTGCTGCGGAAGCTTGTCGACGATCTGCTTCACCTGCTGGTTCCAGGGCAGGCCGTCGAAGCGGTTCTGCTGGAGGGTGGCGTCGAAGAACGCCTGGATGCGTCCGCCGGAGGCCTCGATGTAGCGGTGCTCGTTCTCGCTCATGTCGCGCAGGCCGACCTGGACCAGCGTCTTCACGCCGGGGATGCGCTCCGCGACGTTGTAGAAGATGGACGCGTGCGACCAGGTGAAGCCCTCGTAGGCGACGCGCAGGTCGGCGTGCGCATCCAGGTGGAGCACGCCCATGCCAGGGTACTTCTCCGCGTGGGCCTGGATGATGCCGAAGGAGATGGCGTGGTCTCCGCCCACGGCGGCCACGCACTTGCCCTGCTCCAGCCAGTGCTTCGCGGTGCGGTAGACGTGGTCATTGAGCTTCTCGCTGAAGACGTTGACGTCGCGCGCGGCGGCGAGGAGTTCCGGAGTGCCGTCCTCGATGCCACCGGCCTCGATGACGACCTGGGCGCGCTCCTTGGCCTGGGTGTTCCAGGCGTGCAGCTCGGCGGGGGCCTCCAGCATGGCGATGCCGCGCTCGTAGGGGCGGCCGGTCTCCACGTCGAACAGGTCCACCTGACGGCTGGCGTCCAGCAGGGCGGCGGGTCCGTCGGACGTGCCTCCGCCGTAGCTGGTGGTGGCCTCGAAGGGCACGGGGATGACGACGACGTGCGCCTCGTCGGGGGAGTGGGGGAGGCCGAAGATGCCGGAGCCCGGCTGCGCGGCGGCGGCGGGGTCGAAGTGGGTAGCCATGGCGGCGCAGGATACGGTTCCGCCTCCCGCGTGCAACGGCTTCCGTGATGCCTGGCTGCCTGGGGGCTACAGTTCGGGCCCCAGGCCGTGACAGGAGGGGTGAGATGGCGACGAAGCAGGCGAAGCCGGTGAAGCGCAAGGGCCGGCTCACGGTGGACGACGTGCGGGAGCTGGCGCTGGCGCTGCCCGCGACGGAGGAGCGTCCCTCCTACGGCACGCCGGGGTTCCGCGTGAGCAACAAGCTCTTCGCGCGGGTGCTCGACGACGATTCCATCGTCATCAAGGTGGACTTCGACCACCGCGAGGCCCTGCTGCAAACCCAGCCAGACGTCTTCCGGGTGACGCCGCACTACCAGGACTGGCCCATGGTCATCGTGCAGCTCACCACGGTGAAACGGCCCCTGTTGCAATCCCTGCTCAAGGAAGCCTGGCGCCGGTGCGCCTCGGCGAAGGTGCTCAAGGCGGAGCTGTCTTCCTCGCCTGAAACACCCTCACCGCGCACGGCCAGGAAGCGGAGCCCCGGGCGCAAGGCCTAATCATCCCAGCGCACGACGATCTTCCCCACCGTGGTGTTGCCCGCCATCCGCTCCAACCCGGCGCGGATGGCCGTCATGGGCAGCACCTCGTCCACGACGGCCTTCAGCGCGCCGGAGTCGAACAGCGGAAGCAACTGCCGCTCCGCCGCCTGCGTCAGGGCCATCTTCTCCTCCGCCGGCCGGCTCCGGAGCACCGTCCCCGTGATGCGCAGCCGCTTGCGCATCACCACGCCCAGGTCCACGTCCGCGCGGCTCCCCGCCACGGAACCCACCTGCATCAGCCGGCCCCGGGGCGCCATCGCCTTCAGCGACTCCGGCAGGTAGTTGCCGCCCACCAGGTCCAGGCACACGTCCGCGCCCCGGCCTCCCGTCGCGGCCAGCACCGCGTCCGCGAACACGGGCGGCGAGGACTCGCAGACCACCGTGCGCTCCACGCCCCACGCCGACGCCCGCGCCAGCTTGGAGGCGTTGCGCCCCGTGCCCACCACCCGCACGCCCATCGCCCGGCAGAGCAGGGCCGCCGCGGAGCCCACGCCGCTCGCCACCGCGTGCACCAGCACCGTCTCCCCGGGCCGCAGGTCCGCCTGGAGCACCAGCGCGTCCCAGGCCGTGAGGTACGCCTCCGGCAGCGCCGCCGCATCCGCGAAGTCCATCCCTTGCGGCATCCGCAGCACCTCGCGCTCGTGCGTGGTGAGCACCTCGCTCCACGCGCCCCCTCCCACCAGCCCCATTAC
>NZ_RAWD01000002.1:0-137722 GCF_003612065.1 Corallococcus sp. CA047B | reverse complement strand
TCCGTGGCGCTCGAAGTCACCGGGGAAGGCGCGTCCACCACGGGTGCCGTGGGGGCGCTGCCCAGGACGTGGTGCAGGGTCTCCAGCAGCTCGTCCTGGGGCACGGGCTTGAGCAGGTGCGCTTCAATCTTCAGTTCGCGCATCCGGCCGGCCTCTCCAGGTCGATCCGCGGAGGTGAGCAGCACGATGCGACTGCCGGCCAGCTCGGAGCGCTCGCGAATCTTCGCCGCGAGGCTCAATCCGTCGATGTCCGGCATCCTGAAGTCCAGCAGCGCCAGCGCGTACGGTCGCCCCGTCGCCACGCCGTGCCAGAGTGCATCCATCGCCGCGATGCCGTCACCGACCCCGGTGGGCTCCATCCGCCAGGCGCGCAGCCACTCCTCGACGATGCGCCGGTTCACCGCGTTGTCGTCCACCACGAGCACCCGCAGGCCTCGCAGCAGTGGCAGCGGTCGGGGCAGGGGAGGGTCCGTCGGCGCCGAATGCCGTCCGAAGCGCGCGGTGAATGTGAAGGTGCTTCCGCGGCCTGGTTCGCTCTCCACCCCGATGTCGCCCTCCATCAGTCCAATCAACCGCGCGGCGATGGTGAGGCCCAGGCCGGTCCCGCCGTACTTCCTGCTGGTGGAGGCGTCTTCCTGCTCGAAGGCGCGGAAGATGGCGGTCTGCTTGTCGGTGGAGATGCCGATGCCGGTGTCGCGCACGGAGAACCGCAGCGCGACCTGCTCGGCGGATTCGCTCGCGACCTCCACCTGCATCACCACCTCACCCTGGGCGGTGAACTTGATGGCATTGCCCACGAGGTTGATGACGATCTGCCGCAGACGCCCCGCATCACCGACCAGCGCGTCGGGGACGTCTGCGTGCACGTTGCAGACGAGTTCGATCCCCTTGCGATGCGCGCGGACGGCGAGCGCTCGCAGCGTGTCACCGATGGCGGAGCGCAGGCCGAAGTCCGCCGCATCCAGGGCCAGCTTGCCGGCTTCGATCTTCGAGAAGTCGAGCAGGTCGTTGATGATCCCCAGCAAATTGCCCGTGGCCGACTTCACGGTCTTGAGCGACTGACGCTGGGCCTGGGTGAGGTGGGTGTCCAGGACCAGCTCCGTCATCCCGAGGATGGCATTCATCGGGGTGCGGATCTCATGGCTGACGTTCGCGAGAAACTCGTCCTTGGCGCGGTTGGCGTGCTCGGCCAGCGCGCGCGCCTGCCGCAGCTCTTCCTCGAGCTGCTTTCGCCGCGACACATCGTGCACGATGCTCACGATGTATGAGTCGGCTCCGTCGTCGGTGGGCACTCGTGAGGACGTGACGCTGATCCAGATCGTCCTGCCGTCCTTGCGAATGAACCGGTGCTCGATGCTGTAGGTCGCGATCTCATTCCGGCTCAGCGACAGGAAATGGCCGAGCGCGTGCTCGAGGTCCTCGGGGTGCGCGAGCTGGGTGGGTTCGAGGGCCAGGAGCTCTTTGACGGAGTACCCGGTGATCTCGCAGTAGGCGCGATTGAAGTGCCTCAACCCATGTCGCGGATCCACGTGGACCAGGCCGGCGGGAGCGTGATCGAACGTCGCGCGGTAGCGCTCCTGGCTGCGCGCGAGCGCGGTCTCGGCCTCCTTGCGATCCGTGATGTCGATGCTGACGCCCAGGAAGTGATGCGCACGCCCCTGGGCGTCGCGCAGCGCCGTGCCCCGACTGAGGATCCACCGGTACGTGCCGTCGTGCTGCCGGACGCGGACCTCGACCTCGAACCCCGGCGTTTCACCCTTCAGGTACGCCGCGGTGACCCGCTTCACCCGCTCCACGTCGTCGGGGTGCCAGAGCGCCAGGCGGTCCGCCATCGTTCGCGGGCCCTCGGCCGGGTAGCCGAGCGGTTCCCAGACGTTCACCGCCGACAGGCGGCCGTTCTCGATGTTCTCGTCCGTCAGTTGGGTTTCCCAGACGCCGATGGTCGACCCCTGGAGCGCGAACCGGAGCCGTTCGCTCAGCCCGTCGCTGACGCCGAGGAGGTGTTGCGCGGAGCGAAGATCGTCCTCGACGGACAGGTTTTTTGGAGGCATGGGAGGGTGCTCGCGATGATGCCCGACATCAAGCAGGCTGCGTAGTCGCACACCCCGTGGGTGCACCGCATGGCGGATGTTCTTCTCATCGACGACGACGCGGCGGTCATTCCCGCCCAGGTCCGACAGTTGTTCCCCGCGCCCGCCCACCGGGTGCGCTGGGCGAGCACGGGTCGGGATGGCCTTGCGAGCGTGCGCCGCGAAGCGCCCGACGTCATCCTGCTCGACCTGATGTTGCCGGATCAGTCAGGGTTGGAGGTGTATCAGCAGATCCGCGCCCTCGACGCCCGCATTCCCGTCGTCTTCATCACCATGGCCAAGACGGCGGACACCGCCATCGAGGCGATGAAGCATGGCGCCTTCAACTACCTCCACAAGCCCCTCGACCTCGTGCAGTTGGGGCAGACGGTTCGCGAGGCCTGTGAAGTCGCCCGGCGCATGCGCTCCCCGGTGCTGCTCAACGAGGAGCCTCCCGACGAGCGCGCGGAGGGCTCCCTGATCGGCGGTTGTCCGGCGATGCTGGAGGTCTACAAATCCATTGGCCGGGTGGCCGCTCAGGACGTGACGGTGCTGCTCACCGGCGAGAGCGGCACTGGCAAGGAACTGGTCGCGCGGGCGCTCTACCAGCACAGTGCCCGCTCGAAGGCGCCCTTCCTCGCGCTGAACTGCGCGGCCATCCCCGAACATCTGCTCGAAAGCGAGCTGTTCGGTCACGAGAAGGGCGCCTTCACCGGCGCGGACCGTCGGCGCATTGGCAAGTTCGAGCAGTGCAACGGGGGGACGTTGCTGCTCGACGAGGTGGGCGACATGCCGCTCGCGTTGCAGGCCAAGATCCTGCGGGTCCTGCAGGAGCGCACCTTCGAGCGCGTGGGCGGCAACGAGACGATCCACACCGACGTGCGGGTGATCGCCTCGACGCATCGGGACCTCGCGCGGCTGTCCGCCCAGGAGCGGTTCCGGGCGGACCTCTTCTACCGGCTCGGCGTGTTCTCCATCCACCTGCCGCCCCTGCGCGAGCGGGGCGACGATGTGGCCACCCTGGCCCGGCACTACGTCCGCCGCTTCGGCGCGGAGCTGGGCCGCGACATCCGGGAGATCGCACCGGAGACCCTGGAACGTCTGGCCGCCCATCCCTGGAAGGGGAACGTGCGGGAGCTGCAGAGCGTGCTCAAGCAGGCCCTGCTCAAGGCGAGCGGCACGGTGCTGCTGCCCTTGTTCCTGCCCTCGCTGCTGAACCCGGTCAGGCCTCCTGGTGCGGGCGTCGCGCAGCCGGCGCTCGAGGACTTCATCCAACAGCGGCTGGCGCTGAAGACCACCCAGCTCTACGCCGAAGCCCACGACGAACTCGACCGGTTCCTGCTCACCGCCGTGCTCGAGTCCTCCCAGGGCAACCAGAGCCAGGCCGCGCGGACGCTCGGCGTCTCACGCCAGACCTTGCGGCTGAAGCTTCGAGCCCTGTTTCCGAACGGCACGGAGCCCTCGGGCGAGGACGGCTCCGACCCGGACCTGGCTTCGAACTGAGCAGTTGGATGGAATGAAGCCAGCGGTGCGTGGGGGCGCCGCGCCCAAGTGCCTGGAATCGCGTCGCGGGTCGCGTGGCATGTCCACTGCAAAGTGGCTCCGAGGACAAGCCTCACCCCCCTCCAGGAGCGACCCGCCGATGAGCACGATCACCACCCAGGACAAGACGACCCTCTTCTACAAGGACTGGGGTCAGGGGCAGCCGGTGGTCTTCAGCCACGGCTGGCCCCTCAATGCCGACGCGTGGGACGAGCAGCTGAACTTCTTCGCGTCGAAGGGCTTCCGTGCCATCGCCCATGATCGCCGCGGCCATGGTCGCTCCAGCCAGCCCTGGCAGGGCAACAACATGGACACCTACGCGGACGATCTCGCGGAGCTGCTCAACCAGCTCGACCTCAAGAACGCCGTGCTCGTCGGACACTCCACCGGCGGTGGCGAGGTCACGCGCTACATCGGCCGCCATGGCACCCGCCGCGTCGCGAAGGCCGCGCTCATCGGTGCCGTGCCTCCGCTGATGCTCAAGACGGAGCGCAACCCCGGCGGCCTTCCGCTGGAGGTGTTCGACGGCATCCGCAAGGGCGTCGCCTACGATCGCTCGCAGTTCTACAAGGACCTCAGCGCGCCGTTCTACGGAGCCAATCGCCCCGGCTCCAAGGTCAGCGAGGGCCTGCGCAACCAGTTCTGGCTGCAGAGCATGCAGGTCGGCCTGAAGGCCGCGCTCGACTGCATCCAGCAGTTCTCGGAGACGGACTTCACCGAGGACCTGAAGAAGTTCGACGTGCCCACGCTCATCCTGCACGGCGATGACGATCAGATCGTCCCCATGGGCGCGGCGGCGCAGCTCAGCAGCAAGTTGGTGAAGAACGCCACGCTCAAGGTGTACCCGGGCGGCTCGCACGGCCTGATGGCCACCCAGCTCGATCCGTTCAACGCGGACCTGCTGGCGTTCATCCAGGGTTGATCCGCCTCACGTCGCGAACACCTCCTCTCACCTGAAAGCTCACGCATGATTGAAGAAACGTTCGAAGGTTCAGGCGGCATCCAGCTCTTCGCCCGGTCGTGGAAGTCCGAGGGTCCGCCGCGCGCCGTGGTGATCCTGCAACACGGCTTCAAGGCCCACAGCGGGCTCTACGACGGGCCGGCGCGGCAGCTCGCGGCGCGGGGCCTGGCGGTGCACGCCATGGACCTGCGGGGGCACGGTCGCTCCGACGGAGAGCGCTACTACGTGGACCTGTTCGCGGACTACGTGGCGGACCTCAAGATCTTCATCGAGCGGGCGCGGGCGAAGAACCCGGGGCTGCCGGTGTTCCTGCTCGGGCACAGCGCGGGCGGCGTGGTCGCGTGCACCTACGCCATCGAGAACCAGAAGGAGCTTACGGGCTTGATCTGCGAGAGCTTCGCCCACGAGGTGCCGGCACCGGACTTCGCGCTCACGATCCTCAAGGGCTTGAGCCACATCGCGCCGCATGCGCACGTGCTGAACCTGAAGGATGCCGACTTCTCGCGCGACCCGGCGTTCGTGGCGCGGATGATGAACGACCCGCTGGTCCCGCACATCAACTACGCGGCGAACTCCGTGGCGGAGATGGTTCGCGCCGACGAGCGCCTGAAGCGGGAGTTCCCGCTCATCACGCTGCCGGTGTTCATCCTCCACGGCACGGAGGACCGCGTGACGAAGCCGAGCGGGAGCCAGCGCTTCCTTCGGGATGCGGGCTCGTCCGACAAGACGCTCAAGCTCTACGAGGGCTACTTCCACGATCTGCTGAACGACGAAGGCAAGGAGCAGGTCCTCGCCGACGTCGTTGAATGGATCGAGGCGCGAATCCCGGGCGCCAACGCCCAGCCCGCTTCCGCCAGCAGGGGGTAGGGGAAGCCGGACCGGGCGGGCGGAGCATGCCTACTTCGGGGGCGCGAACTGCTCCGCCCCGTCCACCGACTTGTCGTCCAGCACCTCCTCCAGCGTGTCGGTGAGCTGCTGGCCGTCGCTGGCGGTGACGCGCAGCTGGAAGCTGCCTTCGCCCACGCCATCGTCGGTGACGAAGTAGTTGTAGCTCTCGCGCCGCAGGCTCTTCCAGTCACCGCCGCGCTTCCACTCCAGCTTCTTGATGGGCAGCCGGTGGTTGCGCACCTGGATGGCCGTCCACCAGGGATTGCTGCCTTCCTTGAAGTGGTACTTCACCGGGCCGGCGACGTCGCAGGACACCGGCGTCCAGGTGATGTCCACCCGGCCGTCCTTCATCTCCGCCACCTTCTCGAAGGCCTCGCGGCTCAGGTCCAGGTGGCCCTTCTCACAGTCGGGGCACTGGTCCACGATGCGCACGCGCAGGTTGCCCTTGGGGCCGACGATGTCCACGCACTGGCCGCAGACGGCGCTGTTGTCGTACTGGTCGGCGTTCATCGCCGCCACCATCAGGTCGCCGCCCTTGTCGTAACTGCAATTGCCGCTGCCGTTGGCGTCGTAGTAGGTCGCGATTCCCTTCTGCTCCTCGCCCAGCGTCACGCCGCCCCCGGAGGCGGAGTCGCCACACGCTCCACAGGCGAAAGAGGCCACGGCCACCAGCAGCGAAGGGTTCCAGAAGGAGGGTCGGTTCATACCGACAGCATACACGCGCTGCCCTGCGTCAAGGACAGACATCCTCTCGCCCCTGGCGACGGTGATTGTGTTTGCTAGGATGCAAACCCTTCCCCGAAGTCATGAGGTGTTTTGCCAATGAACAAGTTCACGCGCGCAGTGTGTCTGGGTTCGGCTCTCGTGGTGTCCGCCTGTGGCGGGCCGGAGCTGGTGGAGGAGGCGTCGCTGGCGCAGCAGGAGGCGGCCTTCGCGGTTCCCGCGACCGCGACGGCGCATGGCTGCAACTTCACGCTCTACGCGCTGGATCGGCCGAACGTGCTGCCCCCCACGTACGACATCAAGCTCAACCGCTTCGGCAGCACCTGTCCCTACGGGGACCTGACGGTGGTGCTGGGCACCTCCTATTCCACGGAGCCCAAGCTGTCGATGCAGGGCAACGCCCTGGGGGTGGCGCTCTCGTACTCGGTGCAGAGCTCCTACAGCGGCTCCGCGGCGCGGTACCTGGTGTTCAGCCACGTGGATCCGGCCACGCTCGCCGTGGTGCGCAACGCGGACATCCGGGGTGACTACCCCTACGGCCAGGTCAACTCGGGCAACGTGTGGATCGAGTCGAACGGCACGACCGTCACCGTGAACGGGGTGATGTCGGGAACCATCCAGGGCCGTCCCGGCACCCGCTACACGGCGACGTTCCCGGACTTCTTCACCAGCACCACGGCGCCCAGCTACTACATCCGCTGAGGCCTTGAAAAAGACCCCGCCCGCCACCGGGACATTCCGGTGACGGGCGGGGACCCCCTTGCTGCATGACCCTGGGTGTCTCCCCCGGGGATTACCGGCCGCGGGCGGACGCGCTGGTGAGCGCGCGGGCCTGGCCAATCAGCTTCACGAACTCGGTGCGCTCCGTGTCGCTGCCCACGGCGCCCTCCGCCAGCTTCTGCGCGGTGGCCAGGCTCCAGCCCTCGGCGGCGGGCGCGGCGCGGAGGATGTCCGCGGTGGCGGCGACGGCGGCGGCGAAGCGGAAGTCGGACGACGCGGCCTCCATGGAGGCCTTCATGTTGGCGTGGGTGAGCGGGAAGGCCTGCTCCTTGGCCTCCGTGCCGTTGGGCGCCTTGGCGCGGATGCGCACCGTGGCCAGCTCCTGCGACTCGCCCGTCAGCTCCACCTCGTACAGCGCCGTCACGGTGTGGCCCGCGCCAATCTCACCGGCGTCCACCTTGTCGTCGCGGAAGTCCTTGTCCGCGATGTCGCGGTTCTCGTAGCCCATCAGGCGGTAGCGGTTGACGGCCTTCGGGTTGAACTCCACCTGGAACTTCACGTCCTTGGCGATGACCTCCAGCGTGCCGGTGAGCTGCGTCTCGAACACCTTGCGCGCCTCCTTCATGCTGTCCACGTAGAAGCTGTTGCCGTTGCCCTTGTCGGCCAGCTGCTCCATCAGCGAGTCGTGGTAGTTGCCCATGCCGAAGCCCACCGTGGTGAGGGTGACGCCCTCGGACACGTACCGCTGCACGCTGGCCAGCATGTCCTTGGCGCTCAGGTTGGGGCCGATGTTGGCGTCACCGTCGGTGAGCACCACCACGCGGGACACCACGCTGCCGGACGCCTTCTTCACCGCGTGCTTGTAGGCCGTCTCCATGCCGGAGCCCATCGCGGTGCCGCCGCCCGCGGCCAGGGTGTCCAGCGCCGCGTGGATCTTCTTCACGTCCGTGGCGGGCGTGGGCGGCAGCACGTCCTTCGTGGAGCCCGCGTAGGTGACGAGCGCGACGGTGTCGTTCTCGTTGAGGTTCTTCACCGCGATCTTGATGGACTCCAGCGCCAGCGGCAGCTTGTCCGACGACGCCATGGAGCCGCTGGTGTCCACCAGGAACACCAGGTGCGCGGGCTTGCGCTGCGAACGGGAGACGACCTTGCCCTGCACGCCCACGCGCACGAAGTGGCGCCGCGCGTTGAACGGCGAGGGCGCGCCCTCCAGGTGCACCGTGAAGGCGCCTTCCTCCGGCGGCGTGTAGCGGTACTTGAAGTAGTTGACGAACTCCTCCACGCGCACCGCGTGGGTGGGAGGCAGCTGCCCGTTCTGCAGGTAGCGCCGCGCCATGGAGTAGGAGGCCGTGTCCACGTCCGCCGCGAAGGTGGACAGCGCGTCCTTCGTCGTCTCGGTGAAGGCGTTGGGCTTGTAGGCCTCGAAGGTGTTGCCGGCCTCCGTCAGGGACTTGTCCTCGGCCTGCATCTCCTTCTTGGACTTCTCCGCCATGGGGGCGGGTGCTACCGCCATCGCTCCACCGCCCCCGGGCCCAACACCCATGCTGCCCAGCGCCACCCCGGACGCCATTGGCTTGGCGGGCATCGCCTTGCCCATCGCCTGCTGCTGGGCCGGCGTCGCGCGGCGCTGGGGTGCCGGCGCGGCGCTCTCAGGGGGCGGCGGAGCGGCGAGCGCCACGGCGCTGTTGGCGGATTCATCCTCCACGGGAGCGGGGGTCGTGGGGGCGGCGTCATCCCTGGGCGCGTAGTTGGCGCGGGACGGGCGCGCTTCGGCCTGGGTCAGCCCCTGCGTCTCCGGCGGGGCCCGCGACGTGGAGCACGCGGCGACGAGGCTCGCGGAGAGGAGGGCACCACTGAGGAAGGACACGCGGCGCTTGGAGAAGAAGGCGGACATTGGGGCTCCCGGACTGGAAGTAGCAGGCGTGCCCTTCAAAACGACCGACGTCCGGAATGGGTTTATCCGGTGAATTTTTCCCGGCCCCGGGCGTGGCCCGCGCTTGCGTGGGGAAACCCCATTTGCGACGGTGCCTGCCCATGGAGACGACACGACCGTTCCGGATTCTGGGCATCCAGCAGATCGCCATCGGGGGGCTCGACAAGGGCGCCCTGCGCAGGCTGTGGGTGGACACCCTGGGCCTGCAGGCCCATGGCACCTACCGCAGCGAACGGGAGAACGTGGACGAGGACATCGTCGTGGCGGGCGCGGGCCCCTTCAAGGTGGAGGTGGACCTGATGCAGCCCGTCAATCCCGACGGCCGTCCGAAAGTGCACGACCCGGCGCTCAACCACGTGGGGCTGTGGGTGGACGACCTGGCCACCGCCGTGAAGTGGCTGGAGGGGCAGGGCATGCGCTTCGCGCCCGGCGGCATCCGCAAGGGCGCGGCGGGCTTCGACGTGTGCTTCATCCACCCGAAGGGCAGTGATCAGTTCCCGCTGAGCGGCGAGGGCGTGCTCATCGAGCTGGTGCAGGCCCCGCCGGACATCATTCGCGCCTTCGAGCAGGCCGCATCCACGGGCCACTGAGCGCGAGCTGGCGGACGCGCGCGAAGCCCTTCTTCAGCGCGCGCTCCGCTGGATCCACCGCGAGGCACAGCAGGTACGTGCACGCGATGAGCAGCGCGACCAGGCCCGCGTACTGGAGCCACCCGCTGCGGTCGCCCCAGACGCGTTGGAACGAGAAACCGAACGTCCGGTAGAACAGCAGCATCTCGTGGAAGAAGTACGCGGACAGTGACGCGGTCCCGAACACCTCCAGGAAGCGACGGGCCCGCGAGGGCTTCGCGTCCGGCGCCATCCGGCCCTCCACCCACAGCAACCCGAGCAGCACCGCGCAGACCCACATGAAGCGGGTGGCGGAGTTGGACGGGTTGGTGACGTAGAAGCGGTGAGGGGGATAGAGGCTGCTGAGCAGGTGCGGCATCAGCGTCCCGGCGAGCCCCACCGCGATGAGGAAGAGCAGGGCCCGGGTGAGGCCCGCGCGGCCCCACGCGCCCGCGATGGTGCCGCAGAAGGCGCCCAGCCACGCGAAGCCGATCCACGGCAGCAGGGGGAAGGTGGCCCAGGAGGACTTGCGCAGGAACGACGCCCACGGCTCGCCCGCGTTGTCGGTGAAGGGCGCGAGCGCGAACGCGACCATCGCCAGCACGAACGCCATGGCAGCGAGCGCGCGAGGCCGCGAGGCCAGGAGCGCCGCCAGGGGCAGGGTCAGAATGAGGCACAGGCCCACGCAGTGGAGGATGTCCAGGCGCAACAGCCACACCGGTTCCTTCAGCACGGGGAACCACGCGGCGTTGACCAGCGCGGCGACGGCGAAGACCTCCGCGATGCGGCGCAGGTTGCGGCGCACGCGGTCTCCCAGCACGCCGCTCGCGGCGCTGCGCACCATCAAGAGCGAGAGCGCGAAGCCGGCGGAGAAGATGAACGCGGGGGCCACCAGCCCGTCGATCTTCAACAGCCGGCCGGTCCACACGCTCTTGCGCAGCTCGGGGGTGAGCAGCGCGAGCGCATGGCACTGGATCATGAAGAGGACGGAGATTCCGCGCAGCCAGTCGATGGCGCGCACGCGCTCGCGGGAGGCGGGGGTCGGAAGGGGCAGGGTGCTCAAGGCGGCGCTACCCTACGTCGGTCCCGCGGGCGGTTGCACGCACCCGTGGGACCAGGGTCATCCGGGCGCTACCAGGTGACGGCGTCGACGTACGCCGTGCCCTTCCAGGTGCCGCTCGTCTGGAACTCCAGGCCCAGTTGGTACAGGGGCGTGGTGGACCCAGAGGGCAGCTTCACGGTGATGCTGTTCCAGGCGCCCGCCTTGAGGCTGCCCACGGCGTACCAGGTGCCCGTCCAGCGCCAGTTCGCGGCCGCGCCCTCCAGGGCGTAGGGCTGCACGCCGACGATCTTGCTGCCGGTGGGGAGCCAGAAGCGGAACGTCACCGTCCTGCCCGCCGGTACGGCCGCGTTCGCCACGGCCACGGTGCCCTTGCCGGACGTGCCGTTGAAGGGCACGGCCAGCGAACGGGTGCCCGCGGAGGCCTGCGTGGTGCTGGTGCTGACGGCCGACAGCGCCGCGCCAGCCGCGCTCCAGCCCTGCGTGTTGGACTCGAAGCCGTACTTCGAGGGGTCGGCCGGCGTGCCCGCGTCGGACGAACCGGTGCCACCGTCCGTCGTGCCACCGTCCGGCTTCGTGCCGCCATCCACGCCGCCGTCGGTGCCGCCATCCACACCGCCGTCCGGCTTCGTGCCGCCGTCGGTCGGAGGCGTGCCTGCGTCGATGGGAGGCGTGCCCGCATCGGTTGAACCGCCTCCCGGGGGCGGCAGGGTGGTGCCGGCCGCGGGGAGCGAGAGTCCACCGGCCTGGAGGAACGTGCCCGCGCGATTCTTGAGGTAGGGCTG
The DNA here is from genome assembly GCF_003612065.1 of Corallococcus sp. CA047B. Classification (NCBI taxonomy): domain Bacteria; kingdom Pseudomonadati; phylum Myxococcota; class Myxococcia; order Myxococcales; family Myxococcaceae; genus Corallococcus; species Corallococcus sp. CA047B. The sequence goes on along the minus strand of NZ_RAWD01000002.1, from coordinate 126,433 downwards.
CCCGTCGGTGGCGAGGTCGTTCTGGTAGGAACTCTGGCCGCCCGCGCCCGCGCCGTACATCAGGGCGACGACGCCCACGTTGGCGAACTTGCGCCGGTGCGCGTCACCACTCGCGCCGAAGAAGTACTCCGTGCGGTTGTCCTTGTAGCCCTGGCGCGCGCCGCCGCTGTTGTTGACGTTGAGGTGGTTGGAGTTGCCCACCGGAATCTGCCACAGCACCCAGCGCTTGCCGGTGGTCTGATTGAAGAGCCGCAGCCACTCCGCGTAGCGGTTGTACGAGCGGGAGGTGATGGACGCCGTGTCGCTCATGTCCCAGGTGTGATCCGCGCCCTGCGTGAGCCGGTAGAAGTCCGCGTCGCGGTCCAGCGGATCCCCCACGAGCACGTCGTAGGTGGAGCCGGTGACGTTGGACGCGAGCCCCGCCGGGTTGATGAACGCGACGACCTTGTCCACCTCCGGCTGGAGCGGATCCGTGAGGGAATTGAACGCGATGTCCTTGCCGCTGGCCCACGCGGAGATGTGCAGCCCGAGCACGACGTTGTTCGCGCCCACCGACTTGCGAAGCTGGAGGAACGCCAGGCTCCAACCCGCCACGGTGTTGGGCAGGCCCGCCAGCTCCGGCATCCCGGAGGCGGCGATGGCCGCGTAGGTATTGGGGTTGGAGTTCGTCTGGAACTGGAGGAAGCCGACGGCGTCCGGTTCCACGTGCACGACGACGGGACCGCCGAAGGTCTTCGCGCGCTGGAGGAGCAGCTTCACGTCCTCGAAGTAGGCGCGCATGGTGCTGGCGTTCTTCAGCTTCGCCAGCGTCTCCTGCTCGCCGCCGCCCGGCTCACCGAAGAGTTGGTAGTAGGTGACGACGGGGACGAAGCCCTGCGCCTTCGTCTCGGTGAAGAAGCTGGCGGCCCAGGCGCCATCGTGGGCGCCATAGCCCCAGTTGTCCGCCCAGCCCTTGGTGAAGTAGCGGTAGCGCGCGTCCCAGGGGACGTCGCTGTCGCGCATCCAGCTCTGGCCGGCCTCCTCGAAGAGGCCCACCATCAGTCGGTTCTGGAAGGCGGAAGGCACGGGGCCCTGCACACCCGTGGCGGCCAGGGCCGGAAGCGCCCCGAGACACGTCAGCGTCAGCAGCGCCGCGAGGGCGCGTCGAATGGGGTTGGTCATGGAGGCGCTAGTACGCTTCGCCACCCCCATCTCCTTCCTGCGCGGCCCACTTCGCACTCCCGGTCGGCAGCCCTCCGGGCACACCGCCAGGGGCTCCTCGGAGTTATGATTTGGCGGCTTTGACGGATTTTTCCGTCATCTCCTGGAGATTTCCATGTCGCCATTCAAGCCCCCGTCCGCCGCCGTGCTCACCGTCCTGGCCTCGCTGGTGGGTGTCCCGTCCGCCTTCGCGGTGACTCCCGAGGTGCGTGACTTCCTCATCCAGGACGTCTGCGTGGATGGGGCGGATCAACCCATCGCGGGGGATCCGTACACCTGTCCCTCGCACCGCGACCTGCGGCAGGGTGAGGCGGTGCCGTACCTGCGGACCGACAAGAGTCTGGTGAACGGGGCGGTGTACCAGTCCGTGTTCTCGTTCCCCGTGCGCTCGCCCAACGCCGCGGATCCGAATCCCCGGGTGGTGGTGGCGAAGGAGTTCGGTGGCAACGACGTGGGGACGGCCTTCCGGGACTTCGATCGCTGCACGAACGGCAACTGCACGCCGGTGTTCCGGGACGGCTACGACGTCGCGGAGATGAACGGCACCTACGTCTCATTCGTGGGAACCAGTGACCCTGGCATCAACCACCAGACCTTCTGGCGATCGGGATGCCCCAGCGGGACCCAGGATCCGTCGTGGAACGAAGACGGGTGGATCCTCTTTCCCTCCAACCTCACGCGGGGTGTCCAGGGCAACGTGACGCACGGGATCAGCATCACCACGAACGACCGGTGTCTCCCGTCGTTCAACTCGGCGCACGCGGCCTGGGACTACCCGGCGCAGGACCTCGTCTACACGTCGGGCAAGTCGATGCCGACCATCACGTCGCACCACTTCGCGGGCACCGGCAGCAACAACGCGACGTCGTTCGAGGTCTTCTTCTTCACGAAACAGTACGGCTTCACGCGCTGGGAGGCATGGAAGCGCTCGGACCAGTGTGGAAGCTCCGGCTGCGCGCCGCTGGTGAACCCCAACTGCAACGGCGCGACGAGCACCGTGTTCAGCGGTCAGACGTTCTACCGGTTGGACTGCCGGGACAGCACCTACGTCATCCCGCAGCCCTTCCCGCTGGAGCCGGTGCTGTTCCTGCCCACACCGCAGCTCAGCCGCACGCAGAACCTGGTGAAGGGGGGCACCTTCGCCAATGGCCTGCTGGAGGCGGGATGGAACCGATTCAGTCCCCAGACGGCGACGAACTGGACATTCAAGTCCGGCCAGCACACGGCGAACAACGTGTCGCTGGCGTTCTCGTGCGCGGGGACCTGTTCCTCCAACAGCGTGTACCACGACGCGAACGTCTCCTCGTTGAACGGAGGCGGCGTCCAGACGGTGCGCTATGGCGCGGCGCTCAAGGCGGACGCGACGGCGGGCCTCTACATGCAGGCCCACCTGTTCGCCCTGAACGGCACGCACCTGACGTCCCGGTCGCGCTACCTCGACGCGGGGACGTCCTTCGCGCGCTTCCAGGACGCCTTCGCCTGGGATTTCAACGCGCAGCCCCTGTCCAACATCCGGTTGGAGTTCTACCCGGTGGTGGGTAATCGAGACTACCACCTGGACGAGGTGTTCCTGGTGGGGCAGTAGCGAACACTACGCGGCCGACGTGCGCGGCGCTGAAGGTGTCTCTGCTTCGATGCGCCGCATGCCGTCGGACAGGTGCCGCGCCATGGTTTCGACGTGGGGCGGTTCAATCATCGTCTGGTGATTGCCGGGCACGGGCAGCACCTCCAGCCCGTGCTGGACGAGCACCTGCCACGGTTGTTCGGGATGGAGCGGATGGGGCGGCACGTGCTCCTGGGCTCGGAGGTACGTGGCGCGTCCCGCGTAGCCCACGGGCTCGTAGCTGAAGAGGGCGCGCATGTGGGCCTTCCAGACGTCCAGGAAGACCTCCAGGTCCCGGAGCGAATACGAGTCCGGCACGGTCGCGCCCGCGCGGGCTTGCCGCAGGACTTCGCGCATCTGTTCGTGCGGCGGCAGCGTGCGCAGGTGCTGCGCGAGCGTCGGCGTGTCGTCTCCGAACATGGCCGCGAGCAGCGCGGCGTCGTCCTCGAAGCGGGTGGGCATCTGGCCGGGGCCGGGCGTGTCCAGGAAGACGAGCAGCGCGGGAGGGATGCCCAGCCTGAGCATGCGCTGGGCCATCTCGTAGACGATGGTGCCGCCCATCGAGAGGCCCACGAGGTAGTACGGCCCTCGGGGCTGGCACTGGAGCATCGCGTTGAGGTGGTGCGACGCGAGCGCTTCGATGCTGCCCAGCGGCGGGCATTCACCGTTCACGCCCGGAGCCTGGAGGCCGTAGACCGTCCGGTCAGGCCCGAGCGCCCGCACGAGATCCTGGTAGCAGAACACCGTGCCGCCCACCGGATGCATGCACCACAGCGGCGGAAGGTCCGCGCGGCCCTGCTGAAGCGGCACGACGCCTTCGGGCAGGGCCGAGGACTGCGATGCGCCGGGCGCATCCGGTGTGAGTCGCGACTGGATCCACTGCGAGAGCGCCGCGACCGTCGGGCTCTGGAAGAGGACCTGGAGCGGGACCTTGAGCTGGAAGTGTTCGGACAGCTTCGACACGAGCTGCGCCGCGAGCAGGGAGTGTCCTCCCAGGTCGAAGAAGCTCGCGGTGACGCTGAGGGACGTGCGCGTGAGGACCTGTGCCCACACGTCCGCCACCTGTTGTTCCAACGGCGTGCGGGGCGCCACGCCGGTGTCGTCCGCTTCCGTGGACTCCTCGGGTCGTGGCAGGGCGCGTCGGTCCACCTTCCCGTTCGCGTTGAGCGGCAGCGTGTCGAGCAGCACGAACGCCGAGGGCACCATGTGACTGGGAAGCAGTCCCTGGACGTGGGCGCGCAGGTCGCTGGCGCTCAGGGCCTCACGGAAGGTGACGTAGGCGACCAGTCGCTTGTCGCCGGGCGAGTCCTCACGCACGAGGACGATGACTTCGCGCACGGAAGGGTGCTGGCGCAGGACCGCTTCGATTTCGCCGGGCTCGATGCGGAAGCCACGGATCTTCACCTGATGGTCGCGGCGGCCGACGAAGACGAGGGCGCCGTCGTGCTGTTGCCGGACGAGGTCGCCAGTGCGGTAGAGGCGGGCTCCTGGGACGGAGGAGAAGGGGTGGGGGATGAAGGCATCAGCGGTGAGGTCGGGCCGCTCCCAGTACCCCCAGGCAAGGCCGTCGCCCCCGACGAAGAGTTCTCCGACGACGCCCGGGGCCACCGGGTAGCGGTGCGCATCCAGCACGTACGCCGTGCTGTTGGAGAGGGGCCGGCCGATGGGCACCGTGTCGGTGACGGGCCCTGTCACGGGGTGCCAGGTGCTGAAGGTCGTATTCTCCGTGGGGCCGTAGACGTGCAGCAGCCGACGCGGCCCGCCATGGGCGAGCAGTCGGTTGACGCAGGCCGGGTCCACGGCCTCGCCGCCGAACAGGAGCGTGGACAGGCCGTTGAAGGCCGTGGGCTCCATCCGAGCAACGTGATTGAAGAGGGCCGTGGTGAGGAACAGCGCGGTGATTCGCTCATCGCGCAGGACGCGGGCGAGCGTCGCGGGCTCGATGATCTCCTCCTTCGAGAACAGGACGAGCGTGGCGCCGTTGAGCAGGGCGCCCCACAGCTCGAACGTCGACGCATCGAAGGACACCGTCGCGGCCTGGGCCACGCGGTCGTCCGGACCGAACGGGATGTAGTCCGCATCCATCACCAGTCGCAGCACGGCCTGATGGGGAACGCAGACGCCCTTGGGGCGGCCCGTGGACCCGGACGTGTAGATGACGTACGCGGGTTCGGAAGGATGGAAGCCGCGAGCATCGAATGGGGATCCCGCCTGTGAGACAGGCTCCAGCGTGTCGATGCGGAGGATGCCAACTGCCTCCGAAGGAAGCCGGCCGGCGAGCGTCGCGTCCGTGATGATCCGGTGCAGTCGCGCGTCCGAGGCCATGAAGGCCAGGCGTTCTGACGGGTAGTCCGGATCCAGCGGCACGTAGGCGCCGCCCGCCTTGAGGACGGCGACCAGTGACACGATGAGATCGATTCCTCGGGGCAGGCACACGCCGACCCGCGGAGTCTCACGTCCCACGCCCTGCGCCTTGAGGGCCCACGCGAGCTGATTGGCGCGCGTGTCCAGCTCCGCGTAGGTGACTGCCTGGGCTCCGTGGCGCACGGCGATGGCGTCCGGACGCGCGGCCGCCTGGGCTTCGAAGGTCTGCACGAGGGACACGTCGCGCGGGTAGGGCCGGGCGGTGTCGTTCCACTCCACCAGGACGCGGTGGCGCTCCTCCTCGGAGAGCCAGGACAGGGCGTGGAGGGAGGCATCGGGCTGGCGGAGCGCGCTTTCGAGCAGGCGCCGGAAGTGATCCGACATCCGTTCAATCGTGTGTGGTTCGAAGAGCGCGGTCGCGTATTCGAACGTGCCGCTCAGGCCCTCGGGGGTTTCGGTCAGGGCCAGGGTGAGGTCGAACTTGGAGGTCCAGGTCTGGAGTTCGAGCGCCTGGACCTGGAGGCCGGGGAACCGTGGCGGCATCCCGGGCGCGTTCTGGAGGGTGAACATCACCTGCACCAGGGGACCGTGGTCCAGGGCGCGCTCGACGTGCAGCTCCTCCACGAGCTTTTCGAAGGGCAGCTCCTGATGCGCATAGGCGCCCAGGGCCCGGTCTCGCACGCGGCGCACGACCTCGCGGAAGGAGGGCTTGCCGTGCAGCCACGCACGCAGGGGCAGCGTGTTGACGAAGAAGCCGATGAGCCCCTCCAGCTCCTCGTGCGTCCGGTTGGCGATGGGCGTGCCGACGATGAAGTCCTGCTGGCCGCTGTAGAGCGACAGCAACACCTGGAAGCCCGCCATCAGCGTCATGAACAACGTGGCGCCTTCCTGGCGGCCCAGCACCTCCAGGGGCTCGCGCACGGTGCGTGGGAGCGTGAAGACCTGGGTGGCCCCCGTGAAGCGCTGCACGGCGGGACGTGGGTGGTCCGTGGGCAACTCCAGGAGCCTTGGTGCGTCCGCCAGCTCCTGCTTCCAGTAATCGAGTCTCCGTTGGAGCACATCCCCCTGGAGCCACTGGCGCTGCCACGCCGCGTAGTCCGCGTACTGCACGCTCAGGGGCGCGAGGTCCGAGGGTCGCCCTGCGTGGTGTGCCTGGTACTCGGAGGAAAGCTCCTCGTAGAGAACGCCGAGCGACCATCCATCGGACACGATGTGGTGCAGGTTGAGCAGCAGCACGTGATGCCGTTCGTCCTCGCGCACGAGGAGGGCGCGGAACAGCAGGCCTTCCGCGAGGTCGAAGGGCGTCTCCGCTTCCTGTTTCAGGACGGCGTCGGCTTCTTCCTTCGAGCGGGCCTCCACCGTGCGGAAGGACACCGGAAGCCGGGGTGCGATCCGCTGCGCCGGAACGCCATCGCCCGGGAAGGAAGTGCGCAGCGATTCATGCCGGTCCACCAGCGCCTGGAGTCCGTGCTCCAGCGCGGCCACGTCCAGCGTCCCCTCCAGCCGCAGCGCCATGGGCATGTTGTAGGCGGCCCGGTCGTCGTGGAACTGGTGGAGGAACCAGAGGCGTTCCTGCGCGAACGACAGCGGTGGCGGACCGTCACGGTGCAGGGCCCGGATCGCGGGACCGGGCAGCACCGTGTCCTTCATGCGTGCTTCCAGGTGCCCGGCCAGGGCTTCGATGGTGGGGAACTCGAAGACCGTGCGGACGGGAACCGGGATGGACAGCGCCTGGGAGATCCGGGAGACGACCTGCGTGGCCAGCAGCGAGTGCCCGCCCAGGTCGAAGAAGTTCGCGTCGACACGGACGTGGGACAGATGCAGCACCGTGCACCAGATGTCGGTCAGCGTCTGTTCCAGCGCGGTCAGCGCCCGCGTCGGGAATGAGCCGGCGGAGGGTCCTTCCTCCGTGAGGGGCACCGGCAGCGAGCGTCGGTCCACCTTCCCATTGGGCGTCATCGGCAGCGCGTCGAGCAGCACGAACGCCGAGGGCACCATGTGGCTGGGAAGCAATCCCTGGACGTGGGAGCGCAGGTCGCTGGCGCTCAGGGCCTCACGGGAGGTGACATAGGCAACCAGCCGCTTGTCGCCGGGCGAGTCCTCCCGCACGAGGACGAGGGCTTCGCGAACGAAAGCATGCTGGCGCAGGACCGCTTCGACTTCGCCGGGCTCGATGCGGAAGCCACGGACCTTCACCTGATGGTCGCGGCGGCCGACGAAGACGAGGTCGCCGTCGTGCTGTTGCCGGACGAGGTCGCCAGTGCGGTAGAGGCGGGCTCCTGGGGAGGAGGAGAAGGGGTGGGGGATGAAGGCGTCGGCGGTGAGGTCGGGCCGCTCCCAATACCCCCAGGCGAGGCCATCGCCCCCGACGAAGAGTTCACCGATGACGCCCGGGGCCACGGGGTATCCCTGCGCGTCCAGCACGTACGCCGTGCTGTTGGAGACGGGACGCCCGATGGGCACCGCCAGCGCATCGGCTTCGACTTGAGCCGGCGAGAACCACGTGCTGTACGCCGAGTTCTCCGTGGGGCCGTAAGCGTGGACGAGGTGCTCGGGGGCGCTGTGTGCCAGCAGTGCGCGGACGCAGGTTGGGTCCGCGGCCTCGCCACCGAAGAGCAACCCACGGAGGCCCTTCAGGAGCGAGGCATCGGTGCGCGCGACATGGTTGAGGAGCGCCGTGGTCAGGAAGAGGATCGTGATGCCCTCTTCCTGGACCCGCTTCGCGAGCACCGTGGGTTCGATGACCTCGTCCTTCGACAGCAGCACGAGCGTGGCGCCATTGAGCAGGGCACCCCATAGCTCGAACGTCGACGCATCGAAGGCGACCGTCGAGGTCTGGGCCACCCGGTCCTCGGGGCGGACCTGGAGGAAATCAGGGTCGAGGACCAGCCGCGCGACCCCGCAATGCGGGATGCATACGCCCTTGGGCCGGCCGGTGGAGCCCGACGTGTAGATGATGTGCGCCAGATCGTCGCCGGAGCCTTCGTCCGGAGGCGCGTGACGGTCACGCTGGCTCCACGTCTCTGCCCGAGCCTCCAGGCACAGGACCGACCACGCACCGTCCGGCACCCGGTCCAGGAGTGACGCCTGGGCCACGACCGCGACGAGCCGTGCGTCGCCCGCCATGAACGCCAGGCGTTCGGAGGGGTAGTCCGGATCCAGCGGCACGTAGGCGCCGCCCGCCTTGAGGATGGCGACCAGCGACACGATGAGTTCAATGGAGCGCGGCAGGCAGACACCCACTCGGGGGGCCGCGCGTCCCACGCCCCGGGCCTTCAGGTCCCAGGCGAGCTGATTGGCGCGCGCTTCCAGCTCCGCGTACGTGAGGCTCCGGTCCCCGTGGCGCACGGCGATGGCGTCCGGACGCGCGGCCACCTGCGCGGTGAAGGCGCGCACGAGGGATGCGTCGCGCGGATAGGCCCGCGCGGTGTCGTTCCACTCCACCAGGACGCGGTGGTGCTCCTCCTCGGACAGCCAGGGCAGGGCGTGGACGGAGGTGTCGGGTTGATGGGTGGCGCCTTCGAGCAACCGGCGGAAGTGGTCGGCCATCCGCTCGACGGTGCGCGGCTCGAAGAGCGCGGTGGCGTATTCGAATGCGCCCGAGAGCCCGTCGTCCGTCTCCTCCAGCATCAGGCTCAGGTCGAACTTGGACGTATGGGTTTGAAGCTCCAGGGCCCGCACCTGGAGGCCGGGAAGCTGGGGCAGGGTGCCGGGCGCGTTCTGCAGGGCGAACATCACCTGCACCAGGGGGCCGTGACTCAACGAGCGCTCGACGTGCAGCTCCTCCACGAGCTTCTCGAAAGGCAGCTCCTGGTGCGCATACACCCCCAGGGCCCGATCCCGCACCTGACGCAGCAGCTCCCGGAAGGAGGGAGCGCCTTCCAGCCGGGCGCGCAGCGGCAGCGTGTTGACGAAGAAGCCGATGAGCCCCTCCAGCTCTTCACGCGTGCGGTTGGCGATGGGCGTGCCGACGATGAAGTCCCGCTGACCGCTGTAGCGCGACAGCAGCACCTGGAAGCCCGCCAGCAGCGTCATGAACAGCGTGGCCCCTTCCTGGCGCGCCACGGTCTCCAGCGAGTGGCGGAGCGAAGAGGCCAACGTGAAGCGATGGGTCGCGCCCTCGAACCGCTGCACGGCGGGACGCGGGCGGTCCGTGGGAAGCTCCAGGACGTGCGGTGCCTCCGCGACCTGCTGCTTCCAGAAGTCGAGCTGCCGCTGGAGTCCTTCCCCCTGGAGTGCCTTCCGCTGCCACGCCGCATAGTCCGCGTACTGCAAGGGCAGCGGGGTCAGCTCCGCATGACGGTCCTGAAGCCGCGCCCGGTACTCCGAGGACAGCTCCCGGTACAGCACCCCCAGGGACCATCCGTCGGACACGATGTGATGCAGGTTGAGCACCAGCACCGAGCACGTGCCTTCAAGTTGGATCAGCAGCGCTCGGAACAAGGGTCCGCGAGCAAGGTCGAAGGGTGCCTCCGCCTCCCGCTTCAGACGCTCCAGGACCCGAGCATCGTCGGGTGCATGAGCGTCGATGTGCTGGAGTTCCAAGGCGAGCCCTGGATCCGCGTGGATGTGCTGGGAGGGGTGGTCGCCTTCGGGGAAGGTGGTGCGCAGGGCTTCATGCCGGAGGATGAGCGCTTCGAGGCTGGCGCGCAGCACGGGGACGTCCAGCGGACCGTCCAGGCGCAGGGCCATGGGCATGTTGTAGACGCCGCGTGCCTCATGAAGACGCCCGAGGAACCACAGCCGCTCCTGCGCGAAGGAGAGGGGAAGGGTGGACTCGCGAGGCAGCAGGGGAATGCGCGAAGCGTCCCGGCTTCCCTCTTCCATGAGTCGCGCCACCGTCCGGACGAACGCCTCCAGGCGCGGGGCTTCGAAGAGCGCGCGCACGGGAAGGGCCACGCCCAGCGCATCGCGCACACGTGACACCACCTGCGTGGCCAGCAGCGAATGGCCTCCCAGGTCGAAGAAGTGGGAGTGCGCCCCCACCTCGCGGCCGTCCAGCACGGAGGCCCAGATGTCCGCCACCTGTGCCTCCAAGGGGCTTCGGGGCGCGACGAAGTCGTCGGTGCCGGAACGGGAGGTTTCGGGTGCCGGCAGTGCACGCCGATCGATCTTCCCGTTGGGCGTCAGGGGCAGTGCCTCCAGCACCACGAACGCGGCGGGCACCATGTGGTCCGGGAGTCGGGCCTGGAGGTACTCGCGGAGCGCCGCGTCCGTGAGGTCCGGGGCCGCGACATAGGCGACAAGTCGGCGGTCGCCCGGGACGTCCTCGCGCACCATCACGAGGGCTTCGTGCACGGAGGCGTGCTGCCGCAGGGCCGCTTCCACCTCGCCCAGTTCGATGCGGAAGCCTCGCAGCTTCACCTGATGATCGCGGCGCCCGATGAACTCCAGGACGCCATCGGTCCGCTGTCGCACCAGGTCGCCGGTGCGGTAGAGCCGCGCGCCCCGCCTGTCGCTGAACGGATGGGGAACGAACTTCTCCGCGGTGAGCGCGGACCGATCCCAGTATCCGAGCGCCAGTCCGTCGCCCCCCACGAACAGCTCCCCCACGACCCCTGGCGGGACCCCCTGGAGTCGCGCATCCAGCACATAGGCGGTGCTGTTGGCGAGCGGTCCACCAATGGGCACCGAAGTGACTCCCGCGTGTGGCACCCGATACCACGTGCTGAAGGACGTGTTCTCCGTGGGGCCGTAGCCGTTGATCAGCGCGGTGGGGCCTCCGTGCGCGAGCACCGCGTTGACGCAGGAGACGTCCGCGGCCTCGCCGCCGAAGATCATCCAGGACAGGTGACGGAAGGCCTCGGGGCGCGTGCGGGCCACGTGGTTGAACAGGGCCGTGGCCAGCACCATGTGCGTGATGCGCTCTTCCTGGAGGCGGCGCGCCAGCACGTCCGGGTCGATGATCTCGTCCTTGGAGAACAGGACCAGCGTGGCCCCGTTGAGCAGCGCGCCCCAGATTTCCAGTGTGGAGAGGTCGAACGCGATGGTCGTGGACTGCGCCATCCGGTCGCCGGGGCCCAGCCGCACGTAGTCGGGATTGAGCACCAGTCGCACCACGCCCTGATGCGGGATGCACACGCCCTTGGGCCGACCGGTGGAGCCCGACGTGTAGATGATGTGCGCCAGATCCACCGGCAGCACCGCGTCCAACCCGGACGGTCCCTCCATGGTGTCGTCCGGAGCATCCAGGCACATCGGCGTCCAGGCGCCTCCGGGCAACCGTGACGCCAGGGCCTCGTGGGTCACGATGGCGACGAGCCGCGCGTCCCCGGCCATGAAGGCGAGGCGCTCCGACGGATGCTCTGGATCCAGCGGGACGTAGGCGCCACCGGCCTTGAGGATGGCCAGGAGCGACACGATGAGATCGACGGAGCGGGGCAGGCACACGCCCACCTGCGGCGTGCCTCGGTGGACACCCATTGCCCGCAGTCTCATGGCGAGCCGGTCCGCCCGTGCGTCCAGCTCCGCGTAGGTGAGCGTCCTGGGGCCATGGCTCACGGCGATGGCTTCGGGACGCTGAGCGACCTGTGCCGCGAAGGCGTCCACGATCGACAGGTCGGAAGGGTAGGGACGCGCCGTCGCGTTCCAGTCCCGGAGCACCTGATGCTGCTCGGCCTGCGAGAGGAAGACCGCGTCCGCCGTGGCCCGGTTCGGTGCTTCCACGAAGCGCCGCAGCACCTGGAGGTAGTGCTCGGACAGGCGCTGGATGGTGGACGCATCGAAGAGCGCCGTGGCGTATTCGAGCGTTCCCACGAGTCCGTCACCAGCCTCCTCCAGCGCGAGGAACAGCTCGAACTTGGATGTCCGTGTGTCCAGCGTCAGTGGGGTGACGGCCACGCCCGGGAATTGGAGCTGCCCGGCCGGCGCGTTCTGGAGCGCGAACAGCACCTGGATGAGCGGCGTGCGGCTCTGCTCCCGTTCGACCTGGAGGGCTTCGACCAGCTTCTCGAACGGTAGGTCCTGATGCGCGTAGGCCCCCAGCGCGCGGTCCCGCACCTGATGCAGCACGTCCTGGAAGGAGGGCATGCCTTCGAAGCGGACACGCAACGGAAGCGTGTTGACGAAGAAGCCGATCAGTCCCTCCAGCTCTTCACGCGTGCGGTTGGCGATGGGCGTCCCCACCACGAAGTCGCTTTGACCGCTGTAGCGCGACAGCAGCACCTGGAAGCCGGTGAGCAGGGCCATGAACAGCGTGGCGCCCTCCTGTCGTGCCACGCCGTCCAGGGCGTGGCGAAGCTCCGTGGGGACCTTGAAACGGTGGATGGCTCCGGCGAATTTCTGCACGGTGGGACGCGGCCGATCGGTCGGCAACTCCAACACGTGCGGCACATCCGCGAGCTGCTGCTCCCAGAACCCGAGCTGCTGTGTAAGCACATCGCCCTGGAGCCACTGGCGCTGCCACGCCGCGTAGTCGGGATACTGGAGTGGTAGGGGCTCCAGCGCGGAGTCCTCTCCCAGGCTCCGCGTCCGGTACTCCGAGGACAGCTCGCGGTACAGCACGCCGAAGGACCACCCGTCGGAGATGATGTGGTGCAGGTTGAGCACCAGCACCTGCTTGCGTTCCCCCTCCCGGATGAGCCGAGCGCGGAAGAGAGGGCCCTCCGCCAGATTGAACGGCTGCTCCGCCTCACGCTGCATCCACTCGGCGGTCTCTTCCTCGGAGTGCGACTCCACGCACGCCAGGAGCACGGTCAGGCGCGAAGCGACCCGCTGCACCGGAACGCCGTCACCGGGGAAGGTCGTGCGCAGGGCTTCGTGTCGATCCACGAGGGCCTGGAGGGCCTGCTCCAGCACGGAAGCTTCCAGCGCCCCGTCCAGCCGGAACGCCATCGGCAGCGAGTACAGCGGCGAGCCCGGCATCCAGCGATCGAGGAACCACAGCCGCTGCTGCGAGAACGACAACTGCTCCCGCGCCGCACCTGTGCACGGGGGAATGGGCGCTTCGGTGTGCCCGGACGTCGGGTGCCCTGTCTCCACGGCAGCGGAGAAGGCGCGCAGGGTGGGGTGCTCGAAGAGGGTGCGGAGGGCCACGGGCCTCTGGAGCAGGTCCCCCAATCGCGCGATGGCCCGCGTGGCCAGGAGCGACTGTCCTCCCAACTCGAAGAAGTCCGCGGTGGCGCTGACGGCGTCCACGCGCAGCACCTCCGCCCAGACCCTGGCGATGGCCCGCTCCAGCGCGGTCTCAGGCGCGACGAAGTCGTCCTCGGCACCGGGGCAGTCGCGGGGATCCGGAAGGGCCTTGCGCTCCACCTTGCCGTTGGCCGTGAGCGGCATCGCGTCCAGCACGACGATCGCCGACGGCAGCATGTGCGCGGGCAGGTGGGCCTTCAGGTGCGTTCGCAGCAGGGCCGATGTCAGGGGCTCGCTGGCCGTCACATACGCGACCAGCCGCTTGTCTCCCGGCACATCCTCGCGCACGAGCGCGACCGCCTCCTGCACGGACGTGTGAAGGCGCAGCGCTGCTTCAACCTCTCCCGGTTCGATGCGGAAGCCGCGCACCTTCACCTGGTGGTCGCTGCGTCCCACGAAGTCCACCGCGCCGTCCGTGAGCCTCCGCGCCAGGTCTCCCGAGCGGTACATCCGCGCGCCCGGTTCGGTGCTGAAGGGATCCGGCAGGAACCGTTCGGCGGTGAGGTCGGGTCGCTCCCAGTAGCCCCACGCGACGCCGCTGCCGCCCGTGTACAGCTCGCCCACGGTGCCTGGGGGCACCTCGCGGCCCGCTTCGTCCAGCACGTACATCCGCGTGCCGGAGATGGCGTGACCGATGGGCGCGGGCTCGGAGCCGAGCGGCGCCCGCAGGGGCTGGCAGCTCGTGAACGTGGTGTTCTCCGTGGGCCCGTAGCAGTTGATGACGCGCGTGTGGGGCAGGGCCTCCAGCGCGCGTCGGGCGTGGGGCAGCGACATCACCTCGCCGCCCGTGTAGAGCTGCCGCAGCGTCTCCGTGCCCGGCAGGCCCAGGTCCACCAGGTTGTTGAAGAGGCCGGTGGTGAGGAACGCCGTCGTCACGCGCTCCGTGCGCAGGAAGTCGCCCAGCTCGTCCAGCGCCGACGCGCCCCGGGAGAACACCGCGACGCGGCCACCGTTGAGCAGCGCTCCCCAGATCTCGAACGTGGACGCGTCGAAGGCCACGGGCGCCAGCTGCAACAGCACCTCGTCCGGTCCCAGGTGCACGTAGTCCGCGTCCAGCACCAGCCGCAGCACGCCCCGGTGTGGCACGCAGACACCCTTGGGCCGGCCCGTGGAGCCCGACGTGAAGACGACGTACGCCAGGTCCTCCGGGACGGCGTCGCACCCAGGCGGCGTGTCGCTGAAGGCCGCCACGGTGTCCGCGTGCGCGTTCAGGCAGAGCGTGTGCCAGTCACCCTCGGGCAGCCGCGACTCCAGCGCCGCGTGCGTGAGGATGATCCGCACGCGCGAATCCGTGGCCATGAAGGCGAGCCGCTCCGCGGGGTATTCCGGATCGAGCGGGACATACGCACCGCCCGCCTTGAGGATGCCCAACAGCGCGACGAGCAGATCCACCGAGCGCGGCAGACACACGCCCACCCGTGGCTGTTCACGGCCCACGCCCCGCGCCTTCAACGCTCCCGCGAGCCGGTTCGCCCGCGCGTCCAGCTCCGCGTACTTGAGCTGCTGCCCATCACAACGGACGGCGATGGCCTGGGGCTGCAAGGCGACCTGCGTCTCGAAGGCCTCGGCGATGCTGCGAGGAGACAGGCCCCGGGGGGACGGGGAGGCGTCGACGGTGTCGATCATGTCGTCGCGCCACCCCCAGGAGGCGGGGGGACCAGTGCCGCCGCGTCAGGCACGGTGGCGGATGCAAGAGGGGCGACGCGTGTTTCGAATTAAAGAGACGTTGATGCAATGCGCGCAAGGTCGGACGCCACCCACCACCGTGGCGGGGAGGATGCCCTCATGCGTCTAAATTCCATCCCGGCGTCACGGTTGTTTCACGGAGAGCAGAGCAGACCGGGCTCGGGCGCATCCGCATCCTGCAACGCCAGGAGGCACGCGAGGGCCTCCGGATCCACGGAGTCCATCAGGTACGTGCGGCGCCACAACATCGCGGCGAAGCGCTGGGGAAGCTGCGCGTCGGGAGCGACGAGCGCGCGACGAACGCCGTTGCTGCCCTGCGCGGCGCGGGCCTGCGCGGCCTCCAGCTTCGCGACCTCGTCGGCGCAACCCTCCGGGCAGTTGTA
Source organism: Corallococcus sp. CA047B (assembly GCF_003612065.1). Taxonomy (NCBI): domain Bacteria; kingdom Pseudomonadati; phylum Myxococcota; class Myxococcia; order Myxococcales; family Myxococcaceae; genus Corallococcus; species Corallococcus sp. CA047B. The sequence continues at coordinate 111,064 of NZ_RAWD01000002.1, read as the reverse complement.
GAGGAACACCGCGTGCCCGTGCTCCAGGTTGTGCAGCCACGAGCAGCGCGGCTGCTCCGTGGTGTAGCTCTGGCACTGCAGCCATGTGGGGCAGTGCATGCCGGAGTTGGGCGGGTTCTCGCCGTTGCCGCACGCGGTGCTGCCGCACGAACTCACGTGGTTGGACGCGGTGACGGCGGACAGTGGGAAGGAGAAGCGCTCACAAGCCTCTCCGCCCGGAGTCGGGTCATCGGTGGTGGAACCGCAAGCGAGGCACGACGCGAGGAGGAGGGCAGGGAGGGCGCGAAGCATCCGCCCTGTCATATCGCAATCATCCGGGCGCGACGCCGCGTCGCTCCACGTCGCGGCCGTTCAGTCCACGGAAGCCCATGCCCTCCATCATGCGCAGGAAGTCCGCGGGCGGCAGGCTGCCACTGGCCACGTGCCGGACATCGCCTTCCTCGGAGGTCTCTTCCAGCGTGGGCCGCTCCCAGTCCCGCATCAGGCCCTTCAGGTTCAACGGCGCGCGGCTTCTCAGCGTGAAGTCCACGCGGCCGGGCAGGTAGCCGGTGTTCGCGGCGATGACGACATGGTCGGGCATCCGCTGCGCCCATCGCACCGCGACCAGCGGATGCACCTGGGTTTCGGAACTGAACAGCAGCAGGGCCACCTTGCCCGCGAAGCGCGGTGGCGTCTTGGCGCAGCGCACCACCTCACGCTGGACCTCCAGCCGGCAGTCGCGCAGCGCATCCACGCCCAGCACGCGGCTCTCGAGGATGTCCGACGCGCTCCCCGCGCGCAGCAGCACCTGCATCGCCAGCGGGGTGGCGACGCGGTGGGAGCGCGTGGCCGCGTTCAACAGCGAGACGGTCTCCACCACCGCCGTCCGCTTCGCCCGCCGCAGCGCGTCCTTGAGGAAGGGCATCGGCGCATCCGGGCCCAGTGCCGCCACGGTGCCCAGCGCGGCCAGCCACTCCAGCGGCCCCGGCACGACGAAGTGCGACATCAGGACGTAGGTCAGCACGCTGGTGTTGGCGACGGGCTCGTGGCCGTGCGCGCTCAGCACCTGGACCTCCGGTGGGAATCCGTTCGCTCCCTGACGGTCATGGCGATCCACGACGAGCGTGGGAACGCCGGGCAAGAGGGGCCCACCCCAGCGGTTGCCCATGTCCAGCACCACCATCGCCTCCGCCGGAGCCGTGCCCAGGCGCTCCAGGAAGGTCTCGGAGTGGAGGTCCTCTCCCTTGCCCGGCAGCCGAGCGGTCGGGCGTGCACCCAGGGACTGGAGCGCTCGCAGCATCAGCACGCCGGACGCGAGCCCATCCGCGCTCGGGTGCGGAACCACCAGCACGTGCTTGCCCCGGCAGTCCTCCAGGAACCGCCGGGCCTTCGCCAGCTCCGGCTCCGGAGCGGGCCAACTGGCATCCCTGGTGTGTCCGAGCAGCATGGAAGAAAGCTGTCACTCCCTGTAGCTGCGCGGCAGGGACGGCTTGTCATGGCTGGCTGCTCCCCGTTCGACCCGCGCCGTCCCTCTTCGCGGGCCATCATGGACGCACCGCGGCGTCCTACTTCACGGGTGCGATGGCCCGCCAGTTCCCCTAGTGTCCGCGCCCATGACCCGGACCCTCCTCCCTCAGCCCCTGATGCGCGCGGCCCTGGCCGCCCTGTCGCTGGCGGCCACCACCGCCGGCGCGCAGACCACGCCCGCCGCGACCCCCAAGGCCCCGGCTGCTCCGGCCACCAAGGCCACGCCCGCCGAGGCGAAGCAGTTCGCGCAGAAGCTCAACGCGGACCTGAAGCAGCTCTGGACCCGGCAGGCCACCGCCGAGTGGATCAAGTCCACCTACATCACCGACGACACGGAGCGGAACGCGGCCTCCGTCAACGAGGAGGTGATGGCCTACGTGAATGGCGCCATCAAGGACTCGCGCCGCTTCGACGGGCTGACGCTGGATGCGGACACCGCGCGCATGCTGCACCTGCTGCGCGTCTCCCAGACGCTGCCCGCCCCGGCCAACGCCACCCAGCGCGCGGAGCTGGCCGCCACCGCCGCGAAGCTGGAGGGCCTGTACGGCAAGGGCAAGTACTGCGGCAAGGACGGCAAGGCGAAGTGCCGCGACCTGGAGGAGCTGTCCGACGTGATGGCGGAGAGCCGCGACGAGGCCGCGCTGCTCGACGCGTGGCAGGGCTGGCACTCCATCAGCCGCCCCATGCGCCCGCTGTACACGCAGCTGGTGAACCTCTCCAACGCGGGCGCGAAGGACATCGGCTTCAGTGACCTGGGCACCCTGTGGCGGTCGTCCTACGATATGCCGCCCGCGGAGTTCGAACAGGAGGCGCAGCGGCTCTGGGGCCAGGTCAAGCCCATGTACGACGAGCTGCACTGCTACGTGCGTGGCCGGCTCGCGAAGCAGTACGGCGAGGCGAAGGTGCCCGCCGGCAAGCCCATCCCCGCGCACCTGCTGGGCAACATGTGGGCGCAGGAGTGGAACAACATCTACCCGCTGGTGGAGCCGTTCCCCGGCCAGGCCGACCTGGACGTCAGCGCCACGCTGGTGAAGCAGGGCTATGACTCGCAGAAGATGGTGAAGCTGGGGGAGAAGTTCTTCACCTCGCTGGGCCTCAAGCCGCTGCCCCAGACGTTCTGGGAGCGCTCGCAGTTCACCAAGCCGAAGGACCGCGACGTCGTCTGCCACGCCTCCGCCTGGGACGTGACGTACGAGAACGACCTGCGCATCAAGATGTGCATCAAGCCCACCGAGGAGGACCTGGTCACCATCCACCACGAGCTGGGGCACAACTACTACTACACGTACTACTACAAGCTCCCCGTCCTCTTTCAGGCCGGCGCCAACGACGGCTTCCACGAGGCCATTGGCGACGCGCTCACGCTCTCCATCACCCCGGCCTACCTGCAGCAGGCGGGCCTGCTGAGCGCGGTGGAAAAGAACGACAAGAACGTCATCAACCTGCAGCTCAAGGACGCTCTGGAGAAAGTGGCCTTCCTGCCCTTCGGCCTGCTGGTGGACCAGTGGCGCTGGGATGTTTTCAGCGGGAAGGTGAAGCCGGCGGACTACAACAAGAGCTGGTGGGCGATGCGCCAGAAGTACCAGGGCGTGAGCGCGCCGTCGGCCCGCACGGAGCAGGACTTCGACCCGGGCGCCAAGTACCACGTGCCCTCCAACGTGCCCTACACGCGCTACTTCCTCGCGCGGATCCTCCAGTTCCAGTTCCACAAGGCGCTCTGCGAGGCGGCCGGCATCAAGGGCCCCCTCCACGAGTGCTCCATCTATGGCAACAAGGCGGCGGGTCAGCGGCTCCAGGCGATGCTGGAGCTGGGCTCGAGCAAGCCCTGGCCGGAGGCGCTGTCCGCGATGACGGGCGGCAAGCAGATGGATGCCACGCCCATGCTGGAGTACTTCGCCCCACTGCGTCGTTGGCTCCAGGAACAGAACAAGGGCCAGAAGTGCGGCTGGTGACGTGAACAGGGAGTAGACAGGTTCCGGGAGGGGCGTCTAGGCTGCTTGCTGTCTTGTAGGGTTATTCTCTGTGGGACCGGACGGCGACTCTCCCTGTCCGAGATGAAAGAAGAACAAGGCAATGGCGACCGGTACCGTGAAGTGGTTCAACGATGCGAAGGGCTTCGGCTTCATCACCCAGGACGGCGGCGGCGAGGACGTGTTCTGCCACCACACCGCGATCAACGCGGACGGCTTCCGCTCGCTGGCCGAAGGCCAGAAGGTGGAGTTCGAAGTGACCAAGGGCCCGAAGGGCCTGCAGGCGCAGAACGTTCGCGCGATCTGAGCCTGTCGTCATCCTGACGACTTCTTGCAGCACCCCGGAAGGTCCGGTCCCCCAGGGTCGGACCTTCTGTATTTTGTGGGGTGGACTTCCGGTGGGACCGGTGCTTAGTGTGCGCCCGTCTTGTAGGGTTGACTCTCTGTAAGGACCGGACGGCGTCTCTGCCCATCCGTGATGAAAGAAGAACAGGCAATGGCTACCGGTTCCGTGAAGTGGTTCAACGATGCGAAGGGCTTCGGTTTCATCACGCAGGACGGCGGGGGCGAGGATCTCTTCTGCCACCACACGTCGATCCAGGCGGATGGCTTCCGCTCGCTGGCCGAAGGCCAGAAGGTGGAGTTCGACGTCGCCCGCGGCCCCAAGGGCCTGCAGGCGCAGAACGTTCGCCCGATCTGAGCGCGTCGTCGTCTTCGTGACGACGTCCTGATGCACCCACAGAAGGTCCGATCCTCCCGGGTCGGGCCTTTTGTATTTTCCGGAGCCCGCATGCCCGCCCCTACCTCGCGCGTCTCGCGCCTGCGCTTCCTCCCGCTGGTGGCCGTCCTCGGCTGCGCCACCTCCACGACCCCCACGGCCCCCTTCCCGGCGGACGCCCGGAGCGCCATCGCCCCGTCCGCGCCCGTGACGAAAGAGGCCTTGTCCGCGCTGAAGGCGGAGCTGGTCGCGAAGCACGGCGAGGCGCAGCGGGCCCGCATCGAGCGGGGCGTGGAGCAGGTGGCCTCGCTGTGGCGCGCGGACGACGGGGACCTGGCGGCCTTCGTGCGCGAGCAGTTCCTGCCGGAGGGGCCGCAGCTGGACGCGACGTTCCGGCGCATGGAGGGCCTGTTCGAACAGTTCGACGGGCACATGAACGAGCTGGGCCGGGAGCTCCAGTGGTTCACGGACCTGGACCTGGGGCCGCTCCTGCCGGTGGAGCCGCTGCTGGCCGCGTACGATCCGTCCTCCAACGTCACGTCGGACCTGTTCCAGGCGAAGCCGGGCTTCGTCGCGCTGCTCAACTTCCCGCTCACCACGCTGGAGGAGCGCGTGAAGGCGGGCCCCTCGTGGACGCGGCGGCAGTGGGCGGAGGCGAAGCTGGCCTCGCGCTTCAACCGGCGCGTGCCGGCGGAGGTGGAGCAGCAGGTGTCGAAGGCCATCGCGGCCGCGAACCTCTACATCGCCGAATACAACGTCTGGATGCACCACCTGGTGGACGCGAAGGGCCAGCGCCTGTTCCCCAAGGGCCTGCGGCTCATCAGCCACTGGAACCTGCGCGACGAGCTGAAGGCGGACTACACGGACGCGGCGGGGCTCGCGAAGCAGCGGATGATCGTCCAGGTGATGGAGCGCATCGTCACCCAGTCCATCCCCGCGGCCGTCATCGACAACCCGCGCGTGGACTGGGATCCGTTCACCAACGCGGTGACGGTGGCCCCGCCGGAGTCGGTGGAGCCCAACGCCCCGGAGCGTCCCGCGAAGGCGGACGTCGCCCCGGAGCCGGACACGCGCTACGCGCGGCTGCTGGCCACGTTCCAGGCCTCGCGGCGGGCGGATCCGTATTCACCGGTGGCCCCCACGCGCATCGCGCGCAGCTTCGAGCTGGAGCGGGGCCTTCCGGAGGCGCGGGTGCGCGCGTTGCTCACGGAGCTGCTCGCGTCGCCGCTGGTGCCGCGCGTGGCGAAGCTCATCGAGTCCCGGCTGGGCCGCCCGCTGGAGCCGCAGGACCTCTGGTATCCCGGCTTTCGTCCGGGCGCGAAGATGCCGGAGGCGCAGCTGAATGAACTGACGCGCAAGCGCTACCCCACGGCGGACGCGTTCGCGCGCGACATCCCCCGCATCCTCCAGGGACTGGGCTTCACGAAGCAGAAGGCGGACATGCTGGCCTCGTACATCCGCGTGGATGCGTCCCGGGGCGCGGGCCATGCGCAGCAGGCGCTGCGCCGGGGGGACTTCCCGCGCCTGCGCACGCGCGTGGAGAAGGGGGGCATGGACTACAAGGGCTACAACATCGCGGTGCACGAGCTGGGGCACAACGTGGAGCAGGTCTTCAGCCTGTACCAGGTGGACCACACGCTCTTGTCCGGCGTCCCCAACAACGCCTTCACCGAAGCGCTCGCGTTCGTCTTCCAGGCGCGCGACCTGGAGCTGCTGGGCCTGGGCAAGCCCGACGCGGCGAGCGAGCGCGAGCGAGTGCTCAACGACTTCTGGCAGTCCTGGGAGATCGCCGGCGTGGCGCTGGTGGACATGGCCACGTGGCACTGGATGTACGAACACCCGGACGCCACGCCCGCGCAGCTGCGCGACGCGGTGGCCCAGGTGTCGCGCGACGTGTGGAACCAGTACTACGCGCCGGTGCTGGGCCGGAAGGACAGCCCGCTGCTGGGCATCTACAGCCACATGATCAGCTACCCGCTCTACCTGCCGGACTACCCGCTCGGGCACCTCATCGCCTTCCAGATTGAAGAGCACCTGAAGCAGCACGGCCCGCTGGGCGCGGAGTTCGAACGCATGGCCGTTTACGGCTCCGTCACGCCGGATGAATGGATGCGCCACGCCACCGGCGCCCCCGTCAGCGCGGAGTCGTTGTTGCGCGCCACCGCAGCGGCCCTGTGATATCCGGGCCTTTCTTCATTCACCTCTACTGAAGGAATGGCCATGAATCCTATTTTCCGTGCGGTGTTGCTGGGCTCGCTGTCGACGGTGGTTGGCTGTGCTTCGATGAAGGGCGGCACGAAGCCGCCGCCGGAGCCGACGGAGCAGCCTCCCGCGGCGTCGCTGGTCGACAACTGTGATCCCACGCAGAAGGAGATCTCCAAGCAGGCCGACGCGCTCGCGACCCCGTACGGCATCGACCAGCACGTGGCGAAGAACTTCGCGAACGGCAAGGTGTCCTGGCTGATGACGGACAGCGCGTACCAGAAGTTCGTGGTGCAGACGGGCGCGAAGAACTTCGGCCGCTGCAACGACGTGGCCTGCTACCTGTTCGCGGCGCCGTCGGAGACCATCCAGGGCGCGGTGGAGAAGTCGAAGACGGCGGACGGGAAGCACGACCCCGCGGTGCTGGGCCAGGCGCTGGGCCTGCCGGCGAAGAACTTCGAAGGCCCGTTGCGGATGATGACGCTGGATCTGGCGGACCGGAAGGTCTGCGCGCGGCTGCCGGTGGACGCGGACCCCGGCGTGTGGAAGTGCACCACGCCCGAGGACAAGGACTGCTTCAAGTTCGGCGGCTACACGTCGGGCGGCGTGCCGGAGATCATGGTCATCAACGCCCCGGTGGTCGACGCCCAGGTGGCGGAAATCCCGTGAGCGACGAGGAGGTGCTCCTCCAGAGCCCGCTCCTGTACCGCGTGCTGCGCGGTCGGGACGGAGCGCTGTCCATCGAGGTGGTGGTGGGCGGCATCGTCCAGTTCGAAGTGCGCGTGCTCCTGAACGAAGAGGAGTCCGAGTCCTTCGCGCGGGAGGGGCGTGCCTTCGCGGACCGGCTGGCCCAGGCCATCATGGCGGACCCGCCCTTCGGCGGCCGGTCGGTGCGCTCGCCGGTGTGACGTTGAAGCGGGGGCCCGCGAGTGACGCGGGCCCCCGGTGTTTCGAGCGGTGCGGCCCTACTGGCCGACGGCGGTGTTGCCGGGCACTTCCACCAGCTCCACCTCGAATTGGAGCACGGCGGCCGGCGGGATGCGCGAACCCGCCGGAGGACGGTCCCCGTAGGCGGTGTTGGCGGGGCAGGTGAGCTTCGCCTTGCCGCCGACCTTCATCTTCTGCACGCCCTGGGTCCAGCAGGGGATGACGCCGTTGAGCGGGAACTCCACCGGCACGCCGCGCTTGAAGGAGCTGTCGAACTCCGTGCCGTCGACCAGGGTGCCCCGGTAGTGCACCTTCACGGTGTCGGTGGCGCGGGGGCTCTTGCCGGTGCCGGCCGTCAGCTCGCGGTAGAGGACGCCGGAGGGCAGCTTCGTGGTGGAGGGTTCCTTCGCGGCGCGCTCCAGCGTGGCGACGTTGGCCTGGGCCTGCCGGTTCTTGGCGAAGGTCTGGAGCCGGGGCGAGAGTTCCTTGGGGTCGACGGCGGGCGCCGCGCCGCTGAGCGCATCCTGGAGGCCGCGCTGGAGGATCTGGATCTCCTCGGGCGTCAGGGCGAGCGCCGTCACGTTCTGCCCCAGCGACACGCCGAGCGAATAGACCGTCTTCTGGTCCTCCGTCTGGAGTTCCAGGGGGGCCGCGGCGGGCGCCTTGGCCTCGGCCGCGGCGGCCGGCTTGGAGGTCTTCGTCGGGGGCTGTGCCTGGGCGAAGCCCGGAGCGCCGAGCGCCAGCACCAGGGCCGCCATCCACTGCATACGCATGCTTCCGCCTTTCACGAGAATGGGGGGACTATATCCACCACGTCCTGATCCAGCGCGAGCCACGTCGCCCCCGCAACGCCGAGCAGCGGCGTGAGGTGCGCATGGGCGTGCAGGTCCCACCGTCCATTCAGGCCGTAGCTCGCGCCCAGTGTGGACAGGGGCAGGGGAACGGGCGCGCCCTCCAGCCGCACCGCGGGCCCACCGACGCCCGCCTCCAGCGCCAACGTGCCCTCGGGGACGGGAAGAACGTGCGCTGGTAGACCGCACGCACAGATCCGCGCGAAGAATCCAGCGAGCGGAAAAACGCGGCGCATGATGCCCAGCCTACCGCGCCTGGAGCGCGCCGTTTTCTTGCGCGCATGACGACTGACCGTACTGTGCCTCCAGGTCGCTGCACCCCCGCAGCAGCCTGTTGCACCAGCCGGAGGTCATGAGCCAATGAGCGAGAAGCGGAAGGCCAATCGAGCGCCCCTGGACATCTACCTCAACAAGTACATGGGCGGCGTGCCGTACATGACCCGCGCCGCGGACATCAGCCAGGAAGGCGTCAGCCTGTCTCGCCTCATCGAGCCCCAGCACGAAGCGCGTCGCGTGGGCCTCCAGTTCCAGCTCCCCGGCTCCGAGGAGATCATCTACGCCGAGGGTGAAGTCGTACGCGAGTGGAAGGAGTTGGGCCGCCGCGAGCAGTCGGGCGTGCGCTTTACCCTCCTCACCGAGCGGCACCGCAAGATGATCGACGCCTACGTCGACCGTCACGCGAACGAGAACTGAGGCTCGGCGTTACCCTGCGGGTGTGCCACCGTGATTACGCGGTGCCACCGGCGGTTCGCGGTGCGCATGGAAGTCGGGTCCGGTGGATCCGCCCATGCCCCGGGTCGCCTTGACTTCGCGCGGAGTGGCCCCCTTGAATGACCGGAGTGGTTTCCTGTGCGCTCGCCGGATCCTCGGCGACAGCGGGAGGGGTGCTCCGTGAGGCGTTCGCTGTGGGGTTTGTTGCTGGTCGTGCCGCTGACGGCGCTGGGCCAGGGCAAGGAAGCGAAGGTCGCCGCACCCGCCACGCCCGCCGCGGGTGAAGCCGCGCGCGCCGTCGTCAGTGCTGGCATCAACTGGGAAGGTCAGGTCCTGCGCGCCACGGGCGCCGGGGCCCCGGACCTGAAGGCGGCCAATCCCGCGCAAGCGCGACTGGGCGCCGAGCGCGCCGCGAAGCTGGACGCGTTCCGCAACCTGCTGGAGCAGGCCAAGGGCATCCAGGTGAGCGCGGGCCGCACCGTGGCCGACGAGTGGGCACGCGACGAGGTGAAGGGCCGCGTCGAAGGCGCCATCAAGGGCTACAAGGTCGTCGCCAAGCGCTACTTCTCCGACAGCGGCGTGGAGCTGGACGTGGAGGTGCCGCTGGCGGCGCTCTCCGCGGCGCTGACGCCCGCGCAGGATGTGGCCATCGTGCTCAATGCCGAGGGCGCGACGAAGTACACGGGCCTCGTGGTGGACGCGCGGGGCCTGGGGCTGAAGCCGGTGCTCGCGCCCCGCTTGGTGGACGCGGCGGGCAAGGCGCTCTACGGCGCGACGGTGCTCACCGAGGAGGCGCGCGGTGCCACGGGCGTGGCGGCCTGGTTCGAGAGCCTGGACGCCGCCAAGAAGGCCACGCTGGTGGGCGACAAGCCCCTGGTGGTGAAGGCCGCGCAGCTCCAGGGATCCGACCTGGTCCTCAACGCGGAAGGGGCTCGCGCGCTCACCGAGGCGAACATGCGTTTCCTGGCCGAGGGCCGGGTCGCCATCGTCACGCAGTAGCCGCGAACTTCCGTGGCAGCCCGAGGAACGCCGATGCTCCTGAAACGCTCCCTGCTCTGCCTGTTCCTGACGACCTCCGCCCACGCTGGGCTGGCCGGACCACTGGGGGACAAGGCGTTCCAGAAGCGGAAGGTCCACATGACGGGCGTGACGGGCAACACCGTTGAACTGACCGTGGCGCTGTGATGCGCGTCCGGTGGACGGCGGTGGGCCCGTTGGTGGCGGCGCTGGCGGTCGGCTGCGCGGCGAAGCAGGAGCAGGAACAGCCCGCGACGGTGGCCCGGGCGCGGGAGCTGATGGCCTCCGCCGAGGGCAAGCGCGGCGACCTGGTGCTCCGGTGCGAACCCGCGGACGCGGAGGTGCTGCTGGACGGCGTGCAGCAGGGCCTGTGCAGCGACTTCTCCAGCGTGTCCCGCAGCCTGCGCTTGGGCGACTCGGGCTTCCACCAGGTGGAAGTGAAGAAGCGGGGCTTCTGGCCGTACACGACCTACTACGAGCCCAGCGGGGCGCGGGTGACGCTGAAGGTCAAGCTGCGTCCCGTCGTCCCCGAGGCGGGCGGAGGTGCTCCGTGAAGCGACTGCGCGGGACGTGGGCGGTGCTGGCGGGCCTGTTGCCGGGACTGGCGTTCGGGGCCATTGGCCGGGTGGAGGTGCTGGAGGGCACGGCATCGCGCCACCCCATGGGTGGCGTGTCCCGGCCGCTGGCGGTGGGCGCGGACGTAGAGGTGAAGGACACGCTGGAGGTCGGACCGAAGTCCAACCTCAAGCTGACGCTCAACGACGGCAGCGTCCTGATGCTGGGGGAGGGCAGCCAGCTGTTCATCAACGTGGCGGACTTCGAGGGCCAGGAGCGCAAGGGCTTCGTGGCGAGGCTGGGCCTGGGCAAGCTCTGGGCGAGCGTCAAGAAGGCCCTCGCGGGCTCCGACGCGAAGTTCGAAGTGGAGACGGACCGGGCGGTGGCCGGCGTCCGGGGCACGCGCTTCCGGGTGGACGCCGCGGCGCCCACGTACATGGGGGCCCTCTCCCCGCGCACGCTGGTGCAGGTGGCGGAGGGCCAGGTGCAGGTGATGCCGCGGATGCTGGTGAGGTCCACCCCCCTGGAGAAGGCCAGCAAGGAGCGCACCCAGGTGCCGGGGCCCCAGGAGGTGACGCAGGAGCAGTGGACGGAGAGGATCATCCAGCTCCAGGCGGACCGGCAGGTGGTGGTGGACGCGGAGCTGGGCACCGCGAAGGTCGGCACCCTGGACCGCAAGGTGGCGGGCGACGCCTTCGGGCGGTTCGTCACCCGCAATCAGGGGCCCAAGACGCCGTAGGATGGGCGGGGACAGGGAGGCCGGTCATCGGACGTCGCAAGAAAGGCAGTGAGCGCGCGGTGAAGGTCGCCCCTCGGGCCCAGGTGGTCACCGCGTCCCCGGAGGTGTCCCCGGTCCTGCACGTCGTGCACCCGGAGCCCGTGCCCCCGGCCGGTGACCCCTCGGCCCTGGACGAGGCGGCGGCCCGCAGGGTGGACCTGGTGTGGTCCGGCGCGATGGTGGGCTCGCTGGCGCTGGTGTTCGCGCTCCTGTCGGTGTTCGGCGGGGTGGCGGTGCCGGTGCTGCTGGCGCTGACGGGCGCGTACGCGTTCAACCCGGTGGTGACGCTGCTGGAGAAGCGCGGCCTGGACCGCACGCTGGGCACGTCGCTGCTCTTCGTCGCGGGCACGCTGCTGATGGTGGGCGCGGGGCTTTACCTGGTGCCGGTGTTCCGCGACGAGGCGGCGAAGCTGCCCGGCTTCTTCTCGCGGGCCAGCACCCAGGTGGTGCCGCAGGTGGAGTCGCTCCTGGGCATGTCGCTGCCGGAGCTGGTGAGCCAGCGCACCGCGGAACTGGGCGAGAAGGCCTCCGAGCTGCTCCAGAGCGCGGGCCCCACGGCGGCGCGGCTGGTGGCGAGCTTCGCCGGCAACACCGCGCGCTTCGTGGCCACGTTGCTGGGCCTGTCGGTGGTGCCGGTGCTGGCGTTCTTCTTCCTCCAGGACTACCCGCGCCTCATGCGGAACATCCAGGACCTGCTGCCGCGCCGCTCGGTGGCGCTGGTGAGCCAGCGGTTCCGCGAGGTGGACGAGGTGCTGTCCGCCTTCGTCCAGGGCCAGCTCTCGGTGGGCGCCATCCTGTCGGTCATCTACGCGGTGGGCCTGTCCGTGGCCCGCATCGACCTGGCCATCGCCATCGGCCTCATCGCGGGCTTCGGCAACATGGTGCCGTACCTGGGCACGGGCATCGGTGTGGTGCTCGCGGTGCTGGGCGTCCTGCTGTCGTGGCAGGGGCCGTGGCAGCTCGCGGTGGTGGCGGCGACCTTCGTGGTGGGGCAGATGCTGGAGGGCTTCGTCATCACCCCGCGCGTCGTGGGCGAGAAGGTGGGCCTGTCGGCGGTGGTGGTCATCCTCGCCGTGCTCGCGTTCGGGGAGCTGTTCGGCTTCGTGGGCATCCTGCTGGCGGTGCCGGCCAGCGCCATCCTCAAGGTCGTCCTGAGCGTGGTCATCCAGCGCTACCGCCGCACGGACCTCTACAAGGGGGGAGCCGGCGGTCCGTGACGAAGCTGGAGAAGCTGCACCAGGAGATCATCGCGTGCCGGGCCTGCCCCCGGCTCGTCGAGTGGCGCGAAGAGGTGGCCCGGGTGAAGCGGCGGGCCTACCGGGACTGGGACTACTGGGGCAGGGCCGTCCCCGGCTTCGGGGATCCGCAGGCCCGGCTGATCATCGTGGGGTTGGCCCCCGCGGCGCACGGCGCCAACCGGACGGGCAGGTACTTCACCGGGGACCGTTCCGGGGAGTTCCTCATGGCGGGCCTGCACCGCTCGGGCTTCGCCAACCAGTCCCGGAGCGATCGCATCGACGACGGGCTCAAGCTGACGGACGCCTTCATCGTCGCGGCCGCCCGCTGCGCCCCGCCGGACAACAAGCCCCTGCCGGAGGAGCTGGCCCGGTGCGCGCCGTTCCTGGACCGGGAGATGGCCCTCTTGCCCGGCCGGGTGCTGCTCGCCCTGGGGGCCATCGGGTGGAACGCCGCGCTGGCGTCGGCGACCCGCACGGGCGGCGTCATCCCTCCGCCCCGGCCCGCCTTCGGCCATGGCGCGGAGTTCCGGCTGCCGGACGGCCGGTGGCTCGTGGGCAGCTACCACGTCAGCCAGCAGAACACCCAGACGGGGAGGCTCACGCCCGCCATGTTCGACACGGTGATGAAACGGATCCGGGTGTTGTTGGACGCGAGGGAGTAGGGAACAGAAGTCCCTCCGTTCGTGTTTCCTTGACAGGTGTGGGAGCCCGCTGTTATTCCCCGCGCCATCCGCACGACGGGTCGTTAGCTCAGCGGTAGAGCACTACCTTGACACGGTAGGGGTCAGTGGTTCGATCCCACTACGACCCATCATCAGTAAGCGTTCCATCTCGCGGGCGGCAGGCTTCCAAAGAGCCTGCCGCCCGTGGCTTTTCCAGCGCAGGGGTTTTCAAGCCATGTCCGAATCCATCACGGTGACGCTCCCCGACGGCAGCCAGAAGCAGACGCCTCGCGGGACGACCATCGCGGACTTCGTGAAGGGCAGCATCGGTGTGGGGCTCGCGAAGGCGGCCCTGTTCGCCCGGGTGAACGGTCAGGACGTCGACCTGTCGCGCCCGCTCGACGAGGACGCGAAGCTCCAGATTTTCACGCCCAAGAGCCCGGAAGGCCTGGACCTCATCCGCCACGACGCCGCGCACGTGGTCGCCAGCGCCGTGCAGCGCCTGTTCCCCGGCACGCAGGTGACCATCGGTCCCTCGACGGAGGAGGGCTTCTACTACGACTTCTTCCGCGAGAAGCCCTTCACGCCGGAGGAACTGGAGAAGATCGAGGCGGCCGCCAACGCGGAGCTCAAGCAGGACGCCCCCTTCGTGCGCACGGAGATCTCCATGGAGGACGCCGTGCGTCTCTTCGAGGAGAAGGGCGAGACCTTCAAGGTGGAGATCGTCAAGGACATCGCCGCCAAGGGCGCCAAGACGCTCACGCTCTACACCCACGGTGACTGGGTGGACTTCTGCCTGGGGCCCCACGCGCCCAGCACGGGGAAGATCGGCGTCATCAAGATCCTCTCCTCCAGCGGCGCCTACTGGCGCGGCGACCACCGCAACCCGATGCTCCAGCGCGTGTACGGCACGGCGTTCTTCGACAAGAAGGCGCTGGATGCGTACATGACGCGCATCGAGGAAGCGAAGAAGCGCGACCACCGCAAGCTGGGCAAGGAGCTGGACCTCTTCCACTTCCACCCGTACGCGCCGGGCGCGGCCTTCTGGACGCCCAAGGGCACCACGCTCTACCAGACGCTGTCGGACTGGATGCGCTCGCTCACGGCCGGCGACGGCTACGTGGAGATCAAGACGCCCCTGATGTTCAACAAGGGGCTGTGGGAGACCAGCGGCCACTGGGGCAAGTACAAGGAGAACATGTTCCTGGTGCTCGACAGTGAGTCCGGCGAGCACGACTTCTCCCTCAAGCCGATGAACTGCCCGTCGCACCACCTGTTCTACGGCTTCAAGAAGCACAGCTATCGCGACCTGCCCCTGCGCCTGCACACCCAGGACGTGCTGCACCGCAACGAGGCAGCCGGTTCCCTGGGCGGCCTCACCCGCGTGCGCCAGTTCGCGCAGGACGACGCGCACATCTACTGCACGGAGGCCCAGATCACCGACGAGGTGCGGCGCTTCGTGAAGCTGCTGGATCGCGTCTACAAGGCGGTGGGCCTCACCTACGCTGTGAAGCTGTCCACGCGTCCCGTGCAGCGCCTGGGCGATGACTCGCTCTGGGATCGCGCCGAGGACGGCCTCAAGGCCGCGCTGGAATCGCTGGGCCTGGAGTACGAGCTGGCCCCGGGCGACGGCGCCTTCTACGGCCCGAAGATCGACTTCGCGGTGTCGGACAGCATCGGCCGCCGGTGGCAGCTGGGCACCATGCAGCTGGACTACCTGGCCCCGGAGCGCTTCGACCTGACGTACGTGGGCGAGGACAACGCCCCGCACCGCCCCGTGGTTCTCCACCGCGCCATCTTCGGCTCCTTCGAGCGCTTCACCGCCATCCTCATCGAGCACTTCGCCGGCGCGTTCCCGGCCTGGCTCGCCCCGGTGCAGGCGACGCTCGTGTACGTGGCGGACCGTCAGCTGGACTACGCCCGCAAGGTGCGGGACGACCTGCGCGCCAAGGGCTACCGGGTGGAGCTGGACGAGCGCGGCATCACGCTCAACGCGAAGATCCGCGAGGCCCAGCTCCAGAAGATCCCGTTCACCCTGGTCGTGGGCGACAACGAGGTGGAAGCCGGCGCCGTGTCCCCCCGTCGCTACGGCGGCGAGGACCTCAAGTCGATGAAGCTCGTCGACTTCGAGGCGCTGCTGGCCAAGGAAGCGGCCCTGCCCTGACCCGGGGTAGGAGGTTGTAGGAACGGGGAGTACGTGGGACGGCGGGGGTTTCAGCGGTGGCTGTAGGAAACGCTACCCCCAACGCCTCGAAAGAGTGATAGAGGCTTCCGCTCAAAGCGTCCGCGAACCGTGTGTCGCGAACCGCCGTCAGCCGCGATGGCTGCCGTGCCGACAGGAAGCAGAAGGAAGGATTGGGACCATGCCCAAGTTGAAGACCCGCAGCAGCGCGAAGAAGCGCTTCCAGGTGAAGAAGAGCGGCCAGGTGAAGTTCGGCAAGGCCTTCAGCAAGCACCTGTTCACCTTCTCCAAGTCGCCCAAGCAGAAGCGCGGTAACCGGGGTACCGGTCACCTGCGCGACATGGACGCGAAGAAGGTCATCAAGGAGCTGTTCCCCTACGGGGCCTGAGTTTTTCCTCGGGCTTGGACCATCCGTGAGTCCTGGCGGAGCGGCGTGAGGCCGGCACCCCAGGGTCACCTTCAAGAAGTCAGGAGTGTGTCATGCGCGTCAAAAAGGGATTCAAGGCTCGTCGTCGTCGTAATCGCATTCTCAAGCTGGCCAAGGGTTTCCGTGGCCGCCGCAAGAATTGCTACAAGCGCGCCAACCAGGCCGTGGAACGCGCCCTGGACTACGCCACCCGCGACCGCGCGGTGCGCAAGCGCAACTTCCGTTCGCTGTGGATCGTCCGCATCAACGCGGCGGCGCGCACGGTGGGCCTGTCCTACTCGAAGCTGATCGCCGGTCTGGCGAAGGCGAAGATCGGCCTGGACCGCAAGGTCCTGTCCGACATGGCCATCGCGGACCCCGCGGGCTTTGCCGCCGTCGCCAACATCGCGAAGGCAGCCTGAGACCCGGCCGGCTCCTGAAGCCGGCCCCCTGAAGACAAACGGGCTGCCTCCAACACGGGGGCGGCCCTCTTTTTTTGCCCGGCGTCGGATGGCGCCCGGGGCGCGTAACGGAAGGCGGGAAGAGGACCATGCGAGACCGGTTGCAGGCGTTGGCGGACGCGGCGCGCCAGGAGATCGCGGGCGTGTCGGAGCCTTCTCAGGTGGAGGCGCTGCGCATCCGCTACCTGGGCAAGAAGGGCGAGCTGTCCGCCATCCTGGGCGGCATGGGCAAGCTGCCCCCGGATGAGCGCAGAGCGCTGGGCGAGGTGGCCAACACCGTCAAGGCGGAGCTGGAGCAGCTCCTGTCGGATGCCGTGCGCCGCGCCGAGGACGCCGCGCTGGAGGCCCAGCTCAAGGGCCCCAGGCTGGACGTGACGCTGCCCGGGCGCGCGGTGCTGCCCGGTGGCCGGCACCCGGTGTCCCGCACGATGGAGGACATCGTCCGCACGTTCGCGCGGCTGGGGTTCGAAGTGGCCGTCGGGCCGGAGATTGAACTCGACTACTTCAACTTCGAGGCGCTGAACCTGCCCAAGGACCACCCCGCGCGGGACATGCAGGACACGTTCTACGTGGACGAGCCGACGCTGGGTCACGCGAAGAAGGCGGACAGCCCTTCGCTGCTGCGCACGCACACGTCGCCGGTGCAGGTGCGGCACATGCTGTCGCGCAATCCGCCCATCCGCGCGGTGATGCCGGGCCGGGTGTACCGACGGGATTCGGACATCACGCACACGCCCATGTTCCACCAGGTGGAAGGCCTGCTGGTGGACAAGGACGTGAGCTTCGCGGAGCTGAAGGGGACGCTGGACGCGTTCGTGCGGGCCTTCTTCGGTTCGGACACGCGCACGCGCTTCCGTCCGTCGTTCTTCCCCTTCACCGAGCCGTCGGCGGAGGTGGATGTCACCTGTGCGTCGTGCGGTGGCAAGGGCTGCCGCGTCTGCAAGCAGACGGGGTGGCTGGAGGTGCTGGGCAGCGGCATGGTGCATCCGAACGTCTTCACCGCGGCGGGCTACGACCCGAAGGAAGTCACGGGCTACGCGTTCGGCATGGGCGTGGAGCGCCTGGCCATGCTGCGCTACGGCATCGACGACCTGCGGATGATGTTCGAGAACGACGCACGCTTCCTCGCGCAGTTCTGATTCCAGCCGGATGGGCAAGAGGGTGGACCTGTGAAGATTTCGGTGAAGTGGCTGGGTGATTACGTGGCGCTGCCGCCGTCGGTGGACGAGCTGGCGCGCAAGCTGACCGCGGCGGGGCTGGAGATCGAGGGCGTGGAGCGCCCCGGCGAGGGCCTGCGCGGCGTGGTGGTGGCGCAGATCCGCGAGTCGGTGCAGCACCCCAACGCGGACAAGCTCTCCGTCACGCAGGTGGACATCGGCGGTTCGGCGCTGTTCCAGGTGGTGTGCGGCGCGAAGAACTTCAAGGTCGGCGACAAGGTGCCGCTGGCCACGGTGGGCGCGAAGCTGCCCAACGGCATGGAGATCAAGCAGGCCGCGCTCCGGGGCGTGGACAGCTTCGGCATGCTCTGCTCGGCGAAGGAGCTGGGCATCACCGAGGACTCGGCGGGCCTGCTCATCCTTCCGGCGGACACGAAGCTGGGCGTGCCCATCGCGGAGGCGCTGGGGCTGGATGACTCGGTGCTGGAGGTGAACGTCACGCCGAACCGGCCGGACGCGCTCTCCCACCTGGGCGTGGCGCGCGAGGTGGGCGTGGTGACGGGCGCGGCGCTCAAGGTGCCCGAGCCGAAGCCCGCGGAGTCCGGCCGCCCGGTGGCGGAGCTGGTGAAGGTGCGCATCGACGCGCCCGAGCGGTGTACGCGCTACGCGGGGCGGGTGGTGGAAGGCATCACCGTCCAGCCGTCGCCGCAGTGGATGCAGGACCGGCTGAAGGCGTGCGGCGTGCGCGCCATCAACAACGTGGTGGACGCCACCAACTTCGTCCTCCTGGAGTACGGCCAGCCGCTGCATGCGTTCGACCTGGACAAGATGGCGGGCCAGGAGATCGTCGTGCGCACCGCGAAGGCGGGCGAGAAGCTGCGCACGCTGGACGACAAGGAGCGCACGCTGGATGCGGACGACCTGGTCATCGCGGACCGGGACCGGGCGCAGGCGCTGGGAGGAGTGATGGGCGGCGCGGACAGCGAGGTGACTCAGGGGACGAAGCGCATCCTCATCGAGTCCGCGCACTTCGTCGGCTCCGGCGTGCGCCGGATGGCGAAGCGGCACGCCCTTCACACGGAAGGGTCGCACCGCTTCGAGCGTGGATCCGACCTGGACGCGGTGCTGCCGGCGGTGGACCGCGCCGCGCAGCTCATCGCGGAGCTGTCGGGTGGCACGGTGGCGCCGGGCCGGGTGGACGTGCAGCCTTCTCCGAAGCCGCCGCGTCGGGTGACGCTGCGCTACGGGCGGGTGGAGAAGGTGTTGGGCGTGGCGGTGGCGGAGGCGGAGTGCCGGCGCATCCTCGGGGCGCTGGGGTTCAAGAACGTGGAGGACGGCGCGGGGCAGACGACGTTCGAGGTGCCCCGGGCGCGCGTGGATGTGGAGCGCGAGGAGGACCTGATGGAGGAGGTCGCCCGCGTCTTCGGCTACGACAACATCCCGGCCCGGCTGCCGCGCGGCCTGGACACGCTGGCGCCGGAGCCCCTGCAGATGGAAGCCGAGCGTCGGCTGCGCCACTCGCTGGGCGGGGTGGGGCTGAACGAGGTGGTGAACTACTCGTTCGTGGCGCCGAAGTCGCTTGAGGTGCTGGGCGGGAAGGAAGCGCCCATCGCGCTGATGAACCCGCTGAGCGTCGAGCAGTCGGTGATGCGCACCAGCCTGTTGCCGGGCCTGTTGGAGAACCTGTCGCGCAGCGTGCGCCACCAGGTGGAGACGGTGGGCCTCTACGAGACGGGCCGGGCGTACTTCCGGGACGCACAGGGCGGGCAGGGGATGAAGCCCGCGTCACGCGAGGTGCCGCGCGTGGCGGGCTTGGTGTGGGGCGTCCGGGGCGGCCGGAGCTGGACGCAGAAGGACGCGCGCGTGGACTTCTACGACGCGAAGGGCGCGGTGGAAGCGCTGCTGCACGCCTTGCACGTGGAGGGCGCGACGTTCGCGCCGGCCGAGCCTCCGGCGTACCACCCGCGCAGCAGCGCGCAGGTGTCGCTGGCGGACGGGACGGTGCTGGGGCACGTGGGTGAGGTGCACCCTCGGGTGACGAAGGCGCTGGGGCTGCCGGAGGGCGTGTTCGTGTTCGAGCTGGACACGGAGCCGCTGTACGCGGCGGCGAAGCTGGTGCCTCAGGCGGCGGGGCTGCCGAAGTACCCGGCGGTGCTGCGCGACCTGGCGGTGGTGGTGCCGGTGGAGCTGCGCAACGAGGAAGTGCGCAAGGTCATCCTGGAGGTCGGGGCGCCGCTGGTGGAGGACGCGTTGGTGTTCGACGTGTACACGGGCAAGCCCATCCCCGAGGGGAAGAAGAACCTGGCGTACGCCCTGAGGTATCGCTCGGCCGAGCGGACGCTGACCGACGTGGAGGTCACCACGGCGCACCAGCGCATCATCACCGAGGTGAACCAGCGGCTGGGGGCGGCCCTGCGCGCCTGAATTCCTGAGTGAAGTCAGGACGTTGACACGGTTCGGGGAAGGCTGACACCATGCCCCGCGTTCACCGGCCATCACGGGTGCCAGAGGACTCGCATGACGAAAGCGGACATCATCGAGGGGGTCTACGAGAAGGTCGGCTTCTCGAAGAAGGAGTCGGCGGAGATCGTCGAGCTCGTGTTCGACACCGTGAAGGAGACGCTGGAGCGCGGGGACAAGATCAAGATCTCCGGGTTCGGAAACTTCCAGGTGCGCCAGAAGAAGGCGCGCGTGGGGCGCAATCCGCAGACGGGCAAGGAGATCGAGATCAGCGCGCGTCGGGTGCTGACCTTCCGGCCGAGCCAGGTGTTGAAGAGCGCGTTGAACGGCGAGGCCCCTCCGGAGAACCACGCGGAGATCGACGCCCAGGAAGAAGCGGCGGCGGACGCGGCGGAAGCCCGGGGCGAGGACTTCGACGAGGGAATGGAAGAAGGCGACGAGTAAGTTTTCCCACGGAACCCTTCACCTCGCGCTTGACCCAGGAGAGCGGCGAGGGCATAAGGGCGCACCGTTTCACGACGGCGGTTTTCGGGGCGTAGCGCAGCCTGGTAGCGCACTTGCTTGGGGTGCAAGTGGTCGCAGGTTCAAATCCTGTCGCCCCGACCAAAATGAAGGCCCTGGAGTTTCCGGTGCAAGCCGGTGACTCCAGGGCCTTTAGTCTTTCTGGCCCGACATCGCCGGGGACGACGTTCAGTAGGTGAGCGACTTCTTGGTGGTCACCGTGTGGACGGAGGAGATGCGCTTCTCCACCTCCTTCGCCTCGTGGTTGCGCGGGCATTTCGGCGTCCGCTCGTCGTGCTCCTTGATGCTCATGTTTTCGGTGAACGGCTCCTGGCACTTGCGACAGAAGAACTCGTAGACAGGCATGGACCTGTTCCTCTCTGGAGGTGCGAGGCCATGCCGCGACTGCCGGTGGCCTACGAGAAACGATGCGGCGCGGTGACCGCATGTGCCACTCCCGTGGGCTCGCCCGCCGGAGGGCCCAAGGTGCGCACCTGAGCGCCGCGCCGCCGTCCTGACCGCCCGGGGCCCCGCCATGCCGTTCCAGCGGAGAGGGTGGGGGCTCGTCGCGCTGCTCCATCCTCACGGGTTGCATCTCGTGGGCAGGGTGCGCTGGTTTGCTGGGAGGAGGACGTTCGCGGGGACCTCCCGCCATCCACCCGTGCGACCGGGCGCACGGCCTGGGCGTCCAGGGAGGTGCCATGTCCCTCGCAAGGTTTTGCCGCAAGAAGGTGGCCATCATCCAGCCCATGCAGAGCGTGGCCGAAGCCGCCGAGCAGATGCGCGACCGGCACGTCGGTGCGCTCGTCGTCGTTGGCGAGGAGCCCCGACCGGTGGGCATATTGACCGACCGGGACATCGTCACCCGGGTGGTGGCCGAGCGGAAGGACGCCCGGGCCGTCTCCGTCCTGGACGTCATGTCGCCCCAGCCCGTGGTCGCCCACGTGGACGACCGGCTCGACCAGACGTTCATCACCCTCAGGCAACTGGGCGTGCGCCGCCTGCCCATCGTGGATGGGCAGGGATGCCTGGCGGGACTCGTGTCCCTCGACGACTTGCTGGTGCTGTTGGCTGCGGAGCTGGACCAGACCGCCGCCGTCGTCCGTGAGAACCGGGGGCCTTGAGGCACTGCTGTTTCATCCTCAGGGCCGGGCGGAAACTCCCCCGTCGAGCGCTTGAGCCCGTGCCTCGTTCATCAACCGCTTCACGTCCTCGTCGGGGACCTGGGGAAACGAGGCGTACCACTGGCCGATGGAGTCCAGGTCGGGCCTCGCGAGGACGCACACCAGGTCCTCCACCATGGGTCGGAGTTCCTCGAGGATTTCGTTCCCAGCCACTGGCACGGCGAGGACGATGCGGCCGGGCCGCCGCATCCGGAGCGACTGGAGCGCCGCCCGCACGGTGCCTCCTGTCGCGATCCCATCGTCAACGAGGATGACCGTCTTGCCCTGGACGTCGGGCGGGGCGTCCCCACCGCGGAAGCGGGCCACGCGCTCCTTCACCTCGGCGGCCTTGCGCTGGACGAGCCTCCGCGCGGTGGCCTCCGACACGCCCATGCGCGCCATCCGCTCGCGGTCGAGGTAGGTGATGCCCCCTTCCGCCACCGCCCCCAAACCCAGCTCCTGGTAGTTCGGCGCGCCCACCTTGCGCACCACCCAGAGGTCCAGCGGAGCGCCCAGCGCCTCCGCGACCTCGTACGCCACGGAGACGCCTCCTCGGGGCAGGCCCAGCACGAGGGTGTCCTCCGCGGTGTACCCGCGCGCGAGCAGCGCCTGCGCGAGCTGTCGGCCCGCGTCCACCCGGTCCTCGAAATACAGGGGGGCCCTCATGACGTGAGCCACTTTCGCCTCGCCACCCCGTGGATGGCGCAGCTGTGCTTCTCCACCCTGACGCTCAGGAGCTCTTGGCACTTACGACAGAAAAGTGCGTGGACCGGCATGGGGCGGCACCCCTTTCGGGAATCGCGAGGCCACACGGAGCCGCCTCGCGGACGGGCCTGCCTTGAAACGGTGGGGCGTGTCAGGACCCTGTGCCAATCCCCCTCGGAGCGTGCCGGAAGGCAGGGGCCCTCCGTGTCGCCCCCGGGCAGGCCTGCCGGATCATGACGCGGGCGCTCTCACGCACGGCGTCTCCTGGGTGGAGGATGGCGCGCTCGCCGGGACGCAGGCCCGCTTCCACGCGGACCTCCAGGCCGTTGCCTTACAGCGCGCTACGAGGTCGAGCGCTGAGCGTCGGGGCTGCCGCGGACTCCTCCGCGACGATGGCGCCGGACTCCAGCCGCACCCGCCGGTCCGCCACGTCGAAGTACCGGTTGTCATGGCTGATGACGACCACGGCCTTCCCCGCGGCCTTCAGGTCCGGCAGCAGCTCCCGGTAGAAGACCTCCTTGAACAGAGGATCCTGATCCGCCGCCCACTCGTCGAAGAGGTACACGGGGCGGTCCTCCAGATACGCCGTCAGCAGCGCCAGTCGCTTGCGCTGGCCTGCGGACAGGTCCGTGGTGGAGAGCGCTCCCGTGTCGTTGATCCGCACCTTGCGGTCCAACTGGAGCCGCGTCAGGTACGCACGGGCCTTGTCCGCCTTGTCTCCCTCGGCCAGCCCGAGCAGCGAGTCGAAGAGGTGGAAGTCGGAGAACACCGTCGCGAACAACTGGCGGTAGCGCTCCCGGTCGCCTTCCGTCACGGACCACCCATCGACGCGGATCTCCCCGGACTCCGGCGTGTAGAGGCCGGTGATGAGCTTGGCCAGCGTCGTCTTGCCGCTGCCATTGCCGCCCACCACGAAGAGGATTTCCCCCGGCCGGAGCGTCAGGTCGATGGGGCCCAACGTGAAGGGCGTGTCCTCGCCCTCGCGGCGGTACGCGTGCGTGACGCCCGCCAGGTCGATGCGTGACGGCGGGGCAGGGGGCTCCCCACTGCTGAGCGGGAGCGGACTGCCTGCGGCCGCCAGCTCCAGCGTGTCGATGTGGCGGAGTGCCACCGTGCCGGCTCCCAGCATGGGGAGCATCGTCATGGACGACTCCAGCGGCTGCTGGAGGTAGAGCACGGCGAGCGTGTAGCCCACCAGCGTCGAGGTCGACACCGGCGTCAGCCCCGGCAGTGCGAAGAGCAGCAGACCGATGAAGAAGAAGAACAGGCTCATGCTCCAACTGGTCGTGAAGGTGTGGAGCGTGGAGACCTTCACCTGGAGCTGCTTCAGTGCCTCTGCCGTGGGGAACAGCTCCTGCTTGAGGAAGGCCGTGCGCCGACCTCCGTGCAGCTTCAGTTCCTTCAATCCCTGGGTGAGCGAGCGCAGGTCTCGGAAGAACCGGTCATTCGTCTGCCGCGAGTGTCGCAGGAGCCCCATGATGTGCCGCATGGGAAGCAGGTAGCTGGCGACTCCCAGCATCGCGAACACGAGCAGTGCGGCGAACACCATCGGCGACATGATGGCGAGGTACGTCATGCAGCCCACGATGATGCCGCCGTGGATCAGCAGCGGCGGAATGCACAGCAGGCCCTGGGTGACGGCCTGGACGTCGTCGATCAGCGTGGCCAGCAGTCGGTGATTGCCCAGCTCTTCCAACTGGCGCAACGGCGTCGCGAGAATGCGCTGGCTCAACTGATCCCGCAGTGCGAACGTGGTGCGCGTCTGGAGCCGCGTCAGCAGCAGCTGCGAGCCGATGCGTGAACCCAGCATCAGGGCTCCCAACGCGGCGAAGCCGAGGACCGTGGCACGATCCGCGAGCGTGCCGCCACTGGTGAGGACCGCGTTGATGTGCGCGATGAGCCCGGCGCTCGCGGCACCTGTCAAGAGCCCGAAGAACACCGCCAGCGCCACGGCCCCACGGGATCTGCGCAGCAACAGGATGAGCAGGTTCACGCCGTCGGTTCCTTCCGCCAGTACGAGAACCGGCTTCCGAGCGCCCTTAGCTTATGCTGCGCGCCGCTCTCCAGCGAAGGGATCCAGGCCTCTCACCCGCCCCGCACCATGGCACCTCTCTCCGCGCGAACCTCCCCAGCCGCGACCCTCCTGGAGCTGCTCGAAACCCGGGCCCACGCTCTCGGAGAACGGCCCCTCTACACCTTCCTGGAAGATGGCGGGGACGATGAGGTCCTGAGCCATGCCGGGTTGGACCTGCGGGCCCGGCGCATCGGCGCCGCGCTCCAGTCACTGGCGAAGGCGGGCGAGCGGGCGGTGCTCCTCTACCCGCCGGGCTTGGAGTACGTCGCGGGCTTCTTTGGCTGCCTGTACGCCGGGCTGGTCGCCGTGCCCGCCTATCCCCCGGACCCCACGCGCCTGGATCGGACGCTGCCCCGGCTGCGCGCCATCATCCGCGACGCCCGCGCGAGCGTCGTGCTCACCACGTCCTTCATCCAGGAGATGGGTGAGGGGCTCTTCGAGGGTGCCCCCGAACTGGCGGCCCTGCGTTGGGTCGCCACCGATGCGCTGCCCGAAGGGACCGAAGCGGGCTGGCGGCGCCCGGCTCCCACGTCGGACACGCTGGCCTTCCTCCAGTACACCTCCGGATCCACGGGCGATCCGAAGGGCGTACAGCTCAGCCACGGCAACCTGCTGCACAACCTGGGATTGATCTCCCACGCGTTCGAAGTCCGCTCGGACAGCGTGGGTGTCATCTGGCTGCCGCCGTACCACGACATGGGCCTCATCGGCGGAGTGCTCCAGCCGCTGTACGCGGGCTTCCCCGTGGCGTTGCTGTCGCCGCTCGCGTTCCTTCGCCGCCCTCGCTTCTGGCTGGAGTCGCTGTCCCGCTTCGGTGGCACCATCAGTGGCGGTCCGTGCTTCGCCTTCGACCTGTGCGTGCGCAAGGTGCCTCCTGCGGAGCGCGAGGGCCTGGACCTTCGACGATGGGAGCTGGCGTTCTGCGGCGCGGAGCCCATCCGCCCGGAAGTCATGACGCGCTTCGCGGAGGCCTTCGCGCCTTCGGGCTTCCAGGGCCAGGCGTTCTATCCCTGCTATGGGCTCGCGGAGGGCACGCTGATCGCCTCTGGCGGGCGCAAGGGGGAGGGCGTCCTCACCCGCACCTGGGACTCCGCGGCGCTGGAGCGCAATGAAGCCCTGGAGGCCCCTGAAGGCTCCGGTGCTCGTCCGCTGGTGGGGTGTGGCCGGACGCTGCCGGATCAGACGCTGCTGGTGGTGGACCCGGAGACGCGGCGACCGTGCCCCCCCGAACGGGTGGGGGAGATCTGGGTCTCCGGCCCGAGCGTGGCCCAGGGCTACTGGGAGCGACCCGAGGAGAGCGAGGCGGCCTTCGGCGCGCGCCTGGCGGACTCAGAGGATGGGAGGCGTTTCCTGCGCACCGGCGACCTGGGCCTGATGCGGGACGGTGAGCTGTTTGTCGCGGGTCGCCGCAAGGACCTCGTCATCCTGCGCGGCCGGAACCTGCACCCTCAGGATCTGGAGTTGACGCTCGAACGCAGTCACCCCGCGTTGCGGCCCGGCTGTGGCGCGGCGTTCTCCATCGAGGTGGGCGGCGAGGAGCGGCTCGCGGTGATGTACGAGGTGGATCCTCGCAAGCCGTGGACAGCGGACGACGTGGTGGGCGCCGTCCGCCGGGGCCTGTCCGAGGCGCACGAGGTGCAGCTCCACACGCTCGTCCTGATTGAGCCGGGCGCTCTGCCCAAGACGTCCAGTGGGAAGATCCAGCGGCGAGCCTGTCGGGCGGAGCTGCTCGCGGGGACGGCTCGGGCGCTGCTGACCTGGCGCGAGGCGGACGCGGAGGTTTCCCTCGGGGAGGGAAGTGCTCCCGTTGTCGCTGCCGAACCGGTCACCGTGGAGGAACTGGAGACGTGGCTGCTGGCGCGGATCGCCTCGCGGCTCCGCGTGCGTCCGGAGACGCTGGCTCGGGACGTGCCCATCACGTCCTTCGGTCTGGACTCGCTGGGCGCCGTGGAGCTTGCGAATGACGTCGAATCCCTGGGCACCGTTCTGCGCATGGAGGTCCTGCTCCAGGGGCCTACCGTGGCGCAGCTCGCGCGCACGGTCTTCGCGGCGCGTGGCGATGCAACTGGCACGGGACTGATCCGCGCGGAGGAGGGGACGCCCGCTCCGCTTTCGTCCGCGCAGCAGCGGCTGTGGCTCTTCGAGCAGTTGGAGCGTGGGAGCCCCGCGTATCACCTCCCTGCGGCGGTCCGGCTCACGGGAGCCCTGGATGACGTGGCGTTGGAGCGTGCCTTCGCAGCGCTCGTTCTTCGGCACGAGGCGCTTCGGGCGACGTTCCGTGAGGAGGATGGCACTCCCTGGCAGGTGACCGCTTCTGAACCGGCTTCTTCATTCCGGCGTGTGGATCTCCGCGAGCTTCCGGTAGGGGACCGCGAGGCGGCGGCACTCCAGGTGGCTCGCGAGGAAGCGCGTGCTCCCTTCGACCTCGTGCGCGGGCCGCTGCTCCGGACCACGCTGGTCCAACTGGACACGCGCGAGCACCTGCTCATCGTGGTGATGCATCACCTCGCCTCCGACGGAGCCTCGTTTGGCATCCTGGCCCGGGAGTTGAGCGCGCTCTACGGGGGCGGGACTTCGCTGGCCCCTCTGTCCTTCCAGTATCCCGACTTCGCTCGCTGGCGGCGGGAGCGTGAGACGGACAGCGCGCTGGCCGCTTCGCTCGACGGATGGAAGGCGCGGCTGGCCGGTGTTCCCGTCGCGCTGGAACTTCCGACGGATCGTCCTCGTCCACCCACGCCGTCCTACCGTGGTGGCCGCGTGGCGCTGAATCTTCCGGAGTCGCTCACGGCCCGGCTGGAGGAACTGGGCCGCAGCGAAGGCGCCACGTTGTTCATGACGCTGCTGGCGGCCTTCGAGGTGCTGCTCGCGCGTCACTCGGGCCAGGAGGACTTCTGTGTCGGGACCCCCATCAATGGGCGTGAGCGGGCTGGACTGGAAGGGCTGATTGGCTGCTTCCTCGACCTTGTCGTCCTTCGCGCGTCCCTCTCCGGAGCATCTTCCTTCCGTGAGGTGCTGGGGCGGACCCGAAAGGTTGCGCTCGACGCATTCGCCCACCGCGATGTTCCCTTCGAGCGGTTGGTGGAGGCCCTCCAGCCCGCGCGGGACCGCACCCGTGCTCCACTGTTCCAGGTGTTGTTCGTGCTCCAGCCGGAGCCCGGTGCCGGACTCGCGCTGCCCGGTCTGGACGCCCGTCGCGTGGACATCGATCCTGGCGCCACGCCCTATGACCTGACCCTGTCCCTCGCTCAGGGCGCGCAGGGTCTGGACGGATGGCTCGAGTACGCCACGGACCTCTTCGATGCGGACACCGCGGCTCGGCTGGTGGCTCGGCTGCGCGTGCTCCTGGAGTCCATCGTCGCGGATGCGGATCAGCGGCTCTCCTCGCTTGCGCTCCTGCCAGACCCCGAGCGCCGTCAGGTGCTGCTGGATTGGAACGACACGCGCACGGACTTCCCGGATGCGTGCCTCCACACGCTCATCAAGGCCCAGGCCGCGCGTACTCCCGAAGCTGTCGCGGTGGTGTGCGGTGACGAGGTGCTCACGTACCGGGCGCTGGACCGGCGGGCCAACGCGGTCGCATGGCGCCTGCGTGAACAGGGCGTCGGGCCGGAGTGCATCGTTGGCTTCTGCGCGGACCGCTCGGCGGAGCTGGTGGTGGGGCTGCTGGGCATCCTCAAGGCGGGTGGTGCGTACCTGCCGCTGGATCCCTCGTATCCCGAGGCCCGGCTCGCCCTCATGCTGGAGGACTCCGGCGCTTCGGTGGTGCTCGCGCACCGGCATCTGGCGGGAGCACTCCCGTTCGGTGGACGGACCGTGGTGCTGCTTGATGCTCCGGGGGAGGCGGACGCGGCGCCTCCTTGTGGTGTGGGGCCCGACAACCTCGCCTACGTCCTCTACACCTCCGGCTCCACGGGCAGGCCGAAGGGCGTGCTGATTCCGCACCGCAACGTGGCCAGCTTCTTCACGGGCATGGACACGCGCGTGGGCGCCACGCCGGGCACCTGGCTCGCGGTGACCAGCGTGTCCTTCGACATCTCCGTGCTGGAGCTGCTCTGGACGCTGGCGCGTGGCTTCAAGGTCGTCGTGCAGGGAGAGCAGGGGAGCCTGGGGGCCGCACCTCGCCGGGCGACCCGTTCGCGTCGCAAGCCCTTGGGCTTCAGCCTCTTCTACTTCGCCGCGGACGAGGGTGATTCGGGCGCGGAGCGCTACCGTCTGCTGCTGGAGTCCGCGCGCTTCGCGGACCGCCATGGCTTCGAGGCGGTGTGGACGCCGGAGCGTCACTTCCACTCCTTCGGTGGGCTCTATCCCAACCCCTCCCTGACGGGCGCTGCCCTCGCCGCCATCACCGACCGCGTGGCCATCCGCGCCGGCAGCGTCGTCCTGCCACTGCACCACCCGGTGCGCGTCGCGGAGGAGTGGTCGCTCGTCGACAACATCTCCAGGGGGCGCGTGGGCATCTCCGTGGCTCCGGGCTGGAACGCGGATGACTTCGTCCTCGCTCCGGCCCGGTATGCGGACCGTCGCGAGCAATCGCGCCAGGACCTGGACACCGTGCGGCGGCTTTGGCGTGGCGAGGCCCTGAGCCTGCCCAACGGCACTGGCAACCCGGTGGAGATTCGGATCCGACCGACTCCCGTGCAGCGGGAGCTGCCCGTGTGGCTCACCGCCGCCGGCAATCCGGACACCTTCCGCGAGGCGGGCCAGCTGGGCGCGGGCGTGCTCACGCACCTGCTGGGCCAGCGCTGGGAAGAACTCAAGGAGCGCATTGCCCTGTACCGAGAGGCCTGGCGCGAGGCGGGCCATGAGGGCGAGGGCCACGTGACGCTGATGCTCCACACGTTCGTGGGGCATGACCTGGAGCGCGTGCGCGAGACGGTGGAAGGTCCTCTGCGCCGCTACCTGAGCACCTCCGCGGATCTGATGCGCGGGCTGGGGCGGACGCTCGGGCTCGATCTGGATCCGGCTTCTGTTCCTCCGGCGGATCTGGAAGCGCTCGTGGGGCGCGCCTTCGGGCGCTTCTTCGAGGGAGCCGGGCTCTTCGGCACTCCGCGCACCTGTCGTGAGCAGGTGGCCCGGATCGAGTCGCTGGGCGTGGATGAGGTCGCGTGCCTCATCGACTTCGGCGTGGACACGGACGCGGTGCTCGCCAGCCTGCCCGCGCTGGATGCCGTGCGGCAGCGCTCCGAGCGGGACTTCCTCCTCCAGGCGCAGGACGGCGGCACGGTGACCGCGCAGCTTGAGCGTCACGGTGTCACCCACTTGCAGTGCACTCCCTCGCTGGCCCAGGCCCTGCTGCTGGAGCCCGGTGCAACGGGGGCGCTCGCGGGCCTGGAGCGGCTGATGGTGGGAGGCGAGGCGCTTCCGCCCGAGTTGGCGGCACGGCTGCGCGACACCGTGGGTGGTGCCCTGATCAACATGTACGGCCCCACGGAGACCACCATCTGGTCCTCCACGCATCGTGTGGACGGTGCGCCGGGGCCGGTTCCCATTGGCACGCCCATCGCCAACACCTCGCTGTACGTGCTGGATGCGGCGCTCCTGCCCGCGCCCATCGGCGTGCCCGGTGAGCTGTTCATTGGCGGTGCTGGAGTTGCCCGGGGCTACCACGCTCGGCCGGAGCTGACCGCCGAACGCTTCCTGCCGGATCCGTTTGGCGGCCACCCCGGTGCTCGGATGTACCGGACGGGTGATCGCGCGCGGTGGCGGTCGGATGGGACGGTGGAGTTCCTGGGGCGCGTGGACCACCAACTCAAGGTCCGTGGCTTCCGTGTGGAGCCCGGAGAGATCGAGTCCGCGCTGGTTCGTCACCCGGGTGTGGCGCAGGCGGTGGTGGTGGCTCGGGAGGATGTGCCCGGGAGTGCCCGGCTGGTGGCGTATGTCGTGCCCGGGCCGGATGCGGCGCTTTCGGTGGAGGCGCTGCGAGCCTTCGCCCGGCGGTCGTTGCCCGAGCATCTGGTGCCCTCGGCGGTGGTTGTGCTGGAGGCGCTCCCGCTGACGCCCAATGGGAAGGTGGACCGCAAGGCGCTGCCTGCTCCGGAGGGCGCCCGTGACGTGGCTCGCGAGTACGTGGCGCCTCGGACGGAGACGGAACGTCGCGTGGCGGAGCTGTGGGCCTCGCTGCTGGGAGTGGAGCGGGTTGGCGTGGAGGACGACTTCTTCGCGCTGGGCGGGCACTCGCTGCTCGCCACTCGCGCTGCGTCCCGGATCCGCGAGTCGTTCGGGGTGGACCTGCTCCTGCGCGAACTCTTCGAGTCCGCGACCCCAGCAGCACTGGCCGCGCGCCTGGATTCGCTCCCCCGGGTGATGTCTCGCGTGCCCCCACTGGTGCCTCGCGCGCACGAGGGTGCGCTGCCCCTGTCGTTCGCCCAGCAGCGGCTGTGGTTCCTGGAACAGCTTGAACCGGGCGGTGCCGCCTACAACGACGCGGTGGCCGTCCGCGTGGAGGGCTCGCTCGATGCGCAGGTGCTGGAGCGCTGCCTCCGTGAGGTGGTCCGGCGCCATGGGGTCCTCCGGGCCACCTTCCGTGACGAGGATGGCATTCCCTCGTGGCGCATCGCTCCCGACGCTCGGCTCTCGCTGACTCGGGTCGACTTGTCGGCGCTCGCTGGCTCTGCCCGTGCGGATGCGCTTTCACGGCGGACGCGGGAGGAGGCCCTGCGGTCCTTTGACCTCGGCTCGGGGCCGCCGCTGCGGGCCACGCTGATCCACCTGGAAGCGAGGGAGCATGTACTCCTGCTCGTGCTGCACCACCTGGTGACGGATGGCGCGTCCCTGGGCGTGCTGGTGCGCGAGGTGGCAGCGCTCTACCGCGCCTTCTCCGAGGGCAAGGGTTCGCCGCTGACGGAGTTGCCGCTCCAATACGTGGACTACGCGGCGTGGCAGCGTGCCTGGCTTCGCGGCGAGACACTGGAGGCCCAGTTGTCGTACTGGCGGGCCCGGCTGGACGGCGCGCCCCGGGCCCTGGAACTGCCCACGGATCATCCGCGTCCCGCGGTGCGCAGCAGTCGCGGCGCGAACCGGAGCGTGCTCCTGGGCGCGGAGCTGTCGCGTGGGCTCAAGGCGCTCGCCCAGCGCGAGGGTGCTACGCCCTTCATGGTGTTGCTGGCGGGCTTCTCCGCGCTGCTGTCCCGTGAGGGAGGTCAGGACGACCTGTGCGTCGGCACCCCGGTGGCCGGTCGCGACCGGACCGAGCTGGAAGGGCTCATCGGCTGCTTCGTCAACACGCTGGTGCTCCGGGTGTCACTCGCCGGGGAGCCTTCCTTCCGGGAGCTGATTGCCCGGGCTCGGGAGACGGTGCTGGGCGCCTTCGCGCATCAGGACGCGCCGTTCGAGGAACTGGTGAAGGCGCTCCAGCCCGAGCGCGACCTGGGCCGCAGCCCGCTCTTCCAGGCCATGCTCGTGCTTCAGGAGGACCCCCTGCCGGAGATCGCGATGCCGGGCCTCCGGCTGCGCGTCCTGGAACAGGAGAGTCACACGGCGAAGTTCGACCTTCGGCTCATCCTCACGGACACCGCGGAGGGCTTCGTCGCGAACCTGGAGCTGAGCACCGACCTGTTCGAGCCGGACACCGCTTCGCGCCTGCTGGGGCACCTGCGCGTGCTGCTGGACGCGGGCGTGCGCGATCCCGAGCAGCGCGTGCGCGACCTGGCACTGATGCCTCCAGAGGAGCAGCACCGGATCCTGGTGGAGTGGAACGACACCGTGCGCCCCCGTGCGGAAGGGGACGTCCTGCACCGGCTCATCGAGGCGCAGGCGGACCGCACGCCGGATGCGGTGGCGGTGAGCTTCGAAGGCGAAGCACTCACGTATCGGGAGCTGGACCGGCGTGCGAACCAGCTCGCGCATCACCTGCGTACCCTGGGCGTGGGACCGGACCGGTTGGTCGCGCTGTGCCTGGAGCGATCGCTGGAGATGGTGGTGGGGTTGCTCGGCATCCTCAAGGCGGGCGGGGCTTATGTGCCGCTCGACCCGGAGTACCCGCGCGAGCGGCTGGAGTACATGCTCGCGGACGCGGCGGCACCGGTACTGCTCACCCAGGCTCGGCTCGCGGCGGGACTGCCTCACGGCGGCGCGGCGGTGGTGTGCCTGGACTCGGATTGGGAGGCGGTGGCGCGCGAGGGTGCGGAGCGTCTCGACGTCGCGGTGGAGGGCAGGGGACTGGCCTACGTCATCTACACCTCGGGCTCCACCGGACGGCCCAAGGGCGCGATGAACACGCACGCGGCCATCTGCAACCGGCTCCACTGGATGCAGGAGGCCTACGCTCTGGACGCAAGTGACCGCGTCCTCCAGAAGACGCCGTTCAGCTTCGACGTCTCCGTGTGGGAGTTCTTCTGGCCGCTGATGACGGGCGCGCGGCTGGTGCTGGCTCGGCCCGGAGGCCACCGCGAGCCCGCGTACCTGACGGACACCATCAATCGCGAGCGCATCACCACGCTGCACTTCGTGCCGTCCATGCTCCGTCCCTTCCTGGAGGAGCCGTCGCTGGCCGAGTCCTGCGCCAGTCTGAGGCGCGTGTTCTGCAGTGGCGAGGCGCTGGCTCCGGACCTGCGCGATCGCTTCTTCGCGTGCGTGGGGGCGGAGCTGCACAACCTCTACGGCCCCACGGAGGCCGCGGTCGACGTGACGGCGTGGACCTGCGTGCGCGAGGACCGGAGGCCTCTTGTTCCCATCGGACGTCCCATCGCCAACGCGCGGATGTATGTGCTGGATGCACGCCTGCGTCCGGTGCCGACGGGCGTACCAGGCGAGCTGTTCATCGGGGGCACTCCGCTGGCGCGCGGCTACTGGCAACGCCCGGAGCTGACCGCCGAGCGCTTCATCCCGGATGCCTACGCCTCCATGCCGGGCGCGCGGCTGTACCGCACGGGTGACAAGGCACGCTTCCTGGCGGATGGCTCCATCGAGTATCTGGGGCGGCTGGATGACCAGGTGAAGGTGCGCGGCTTCCGCATCGAGCTTGGGGAGATTGAAGCGGTGCTGTCCCAGCACCCGGCCGTGCGGGCGGCGGCCGTGTCGATGCGAGAGGACATCCCGGGGGACCGGCGCCTCGTGGCGTACGTGGTCTCCTCGGAAGTTCCGGCTTCGGAGCTGCGCGCCTTCCTGGTTGAGCGGTTGCCCGAGCACATGGTGCCCTCGGCCTTCGTCACCCTTGATGCGCTTCCACTGTCTCCCAGCGGGAAGCTGGACCGCCGCGCGCTCCCCGCGCTGGAGCGGGGCCCGCTCGCTGGCGGTGAGGACTTCGTTGAACCCCGGAGTGAACTGGAGCACCAGCTCGCGCGCATCTGGGCGAGCGTGCTGGGGGTGGAGCGCGTCGGGGCGAATGATCGCTTCTTCGAGCTGGGTGGAGATTCCATCCTCGCGCTGCAGGTGATTGCTCGCGCACGGCAAGCGGGCATCCACCTCACGGCGCGGCAGCTCTTCCAGTCTCCGACAGTGGCCGGTCTGGCCCAGGTGGCGGTGAGCGCCCGACGCGCGGGCGAACAGGGGCCGGTGGTGGGCCCCGTTCCGCTCACGCCCATCCAACGGTGGTTCCTCGAACGCGAGCTGCCCGAGGCGCATCACTTCAACCAGGCACTGCTGCTGGAGACGCGCGAGCCCGTGGACGCCGAGGTGCTGGCTCGGGCGCTGCGGGCCCTCGTGGACCATCACGATGCGCTCCGGATGCGGCTGACCCTGAACGCTGCGGGCTGGGAGCAGGCGTGCGCGGAGCCTGGACGTGAGGTTCCGCTGCGTCAGGTGGACCTGTCCAAGCTGATGGAGTCGGAGCAGGCCGTGGCGATGGAGCGCATCGCCACGGAAGCGCAGGCGGGGCTGGACCTGGGCGAAGGGCGTCTCGTGCGCGCGGTGCTGTTCGACCGGGGTGCGGGGCTGACCGGCCGTTTGTTGCTGGTCATCCACCACCTCGCGGTGGATGGCGTCTCCTGGCGCGTGCTGCTGGAGGATCTGGAGACGGCGCTGCGCCAGCTCGGTGGTGGCGGGTCTGTGGCGCTTCCGGCCAAGACGACTTCGTTCCAGGCATGGGCACAGCGGTTGGAGGCGCATGCGGCGTCGTCGGCCCTCGCGGAGGAGCTGTCCTTCTGGCGCGAGGAGCTGGGCGCGGACGTGCCCCTGCTTCCCCGCGACCTTCCGGACGGGGTGAATACGCAGGAGTCGGAGCGCACCGTCACGGTGGCGCTGGAGCCCGCGGTGACGCGTGCGCTGCTGCGGACTTCGGCCTCCGGACCGCGTCCTGGCGTGGAGGATGCGCTGCTCGCGGGCGTGGCGAGGGCGCTGGCGTGGTGGACCGGCGGTCGCCGGCTGCGCATCGACGTCGAGGCCCACGGTCGCGAGGAGCTGTTCGAGGACGTGGACCTTTCGCGCACGGTGGGGTGGTTCACCGCGCTGTATCCCGTGCGGCTGGAACTGCCGGAGGGTTCGGAGTCCGTGGCGGTGCTCGAACGGGTCCGTGCCGCACGTGAGCGCCGGGCGGGCAGGGGCCTTGGGTTCGGCCTGCTGCGCTACCTGCGCCACGGTGACGATGTCGCGCC
The DNA here is from genome assembly GCF_003612065.1 of Corallococcus sp. CA047B. Lineage (NCBI taxonomy): Bacteria > Pseudomonadati > Myxococcota > Myxococcia > Myxococcales > Myxococcaceae > Corallococcus > Corallococcus sp. CA047B. The sequence goes on along the minus strand of NZ_RAWD01000002.1, from coordinate 76,291 downwards.
GCTGCGGGATGCGCGCGCCTCTTCAGAAGTTCTCTTCAACTACCTGGGCCAGCTTGATTCCGGCACGCGTGACACGGCGCTGTTCACGCTCGCCTCCGGATCCATCGGCGCTTCTCAAGGAACGCGTGGCCTGCGGAGCCATGTGCTGGAGGTGGTGGCCCGTCTGATTGGCGGTCGCCTGGAGTTGACGTGGCACTACAGCGAGGCGCTGCACGCGCGCGGGACCGTCGAGACCCTTGCTCAGGACTGCGTGCGGGCGCTGACGGAACTCGCGGAGCTGGGCGAAGAGCGCTACCCGCTGTCGCCTCTCCAGCACGGATTGCTGTTCCAGGTGTTGCTGGAGCCCGGCACGGACGCGTACTTCGAGCAGCTGAGCTGGACGCTCGCAGGTCCTCTGGATACCGACGCGTTGCGGAACGCGTGGGATGCGGTCATCGAGCGCCACCCGGCACTGCGGACATCTTTCCTGTGGGAAGGCCTGGAGGAGCCGCTCCAGGTGATCCACTCGCGCGCGGAAGTACCCTGGTCCGAGGACGACTGGCGCGGTCTTTCCTCCGAGGATCAGTCCCGGGCCATGGCCATCTTCCTGCGCCAGGACCGGGCGCAAGGCTTCGAGTTGTCACGTGCGCCGCTGATGCGTCTGGCACTGGTCCGCCTTGGGAACGACGTCTGGCGGTGTGTCTGGAGCTTCCACCACTTGCTGTTGGACGGGTGGAGCCTGGCGCGGGTGCTGGGTGAAGTGCTCGACGCGTACGCGGTGAATTCGCGTGGCGGGACCTGGCGTCCGCCCGCCGTGGCGGACTTCCGCGCCTACTTCGAGTGGCGGGGTCGGCGCAGCCCGGAGCAGGAGGCCTCCTTCTGGCGGGAACAGCTCGCTGGCATCGACGCTCCGACGCCATTGCCAGCGGAGGGTGGCTCCGCGAACGAGCGCGACCCGGGCGAACACGAACTGGCACTGAGCGAAGCGGAGACCACCGCGCTCCAGGACTTCACGCGTCGCCACCGGCTGACGCCGAGCACGCTGGTCCACGGCGCGTGGGCGCTGTTGCTGTCCCGGTATGGCGGTGGGGAGGATGCCGTCTTCGGGACGACGCTCGCGGGACGGCCCGCGGAAGTGCCGGGCATCGAGGAGGCCGTAGGCCTGTTCATCCATTCGCTTCCCGTGCGTACCCGCGTCCGGCCTGCGGTGGGACTGCTGCCCTGGTTGCGTGAACTCCAGTCCGTGTTGGTGGAGCTGAACCAGCGCGAGCCCGTCCCGCTCACCCGCCTCCAGGGATGGAGCGAGGTGCCCCGGGGCACGCCGCTCTTCGAGAGCCTCCTCGTCTTCGAGAACTACCCGGTGGATGCGGCGCTCGCGCGAGGCGTGGCCGGGCTGGAGGTGCGTGACGTCACGGTCTTCGAGCGCACGCACTATCCGTTGACCGCGGTGGCGCTGCCGGGCCGCTCGCTGCGCCTGAAGCTGCAATACCGACCGGAGCGCATCCGGGGCGACGCCGCCGCGAGGCTGCTGTCGCACTGGCGCACGCTCCTGCAGGAGATGATCGCCAGGCCGGAGCAGCGGCTCGGTGACGTGTCGCTGCTGTCCCAGGTGGAGCGCCACCGTGTGCTGGTGGAGTGGAATGCCACGGCGACCGCGTATCCGCGCGAGGCCACGGTGCATGGGCTGTTCGAGGCGCAGGCTGCCCGGACGCCCGACGCCCTCGCGGTGGTCTACGGCGGGAGCTCGCTCACGTATGCCGGGCTGGACTCGCGGGCGAACCAGGTGGCTCACCGGTTGCTCGCATTGGGCGTCCGGCGCGGCTCCACCGTGGGCCTCTGCGTGGAGCGCTCCGTTGAGCTGGTCGTGGGGATGCTCGGCATCCTCAAGGCCGGTGCGACCTATGTGCCGCTGGATCCGGCGTATCCGCGCGAGCGACTGGCGTGGATGCTCGCGGACGCCGGGGCCCAGGTGCTGCTCACCCAGGAAGGGCTGCGGGATGCGCTGCCCACGGAGGGCGTGCGGGTGCTCGCGCTGGACGGTGATCCAGCGCTGGAGGACGCTCCTGCGACGGCGGTCACCACGTCCGGAGCGGGCCCGGACGATGCCGCGTACGTCATCTACACGTCCGGCTCCACGGGGACGCCCAAGGGCGTCTGTGTCTCGCATCAGGCCGTGGTCCGGCTGGTGGTGGAGACGGACTTCATCCATGTGGTGCCGGAGGACCGCGTGGCGCAGGCGTCCAACGCCTCGTTCGACGCGGCCACGTTCGAGATCTGGGGCGCGCTCCTGAATGGTGCGCGCGTGGTCGGCGTGGACCGCGAGACGGCGCTCGCACCCAGGGCCTTTGCCGCGTGGCTGAAGGACGAGGGCATCCGCGTCCTCTTCCTCACCACGGCCTGGTTCAACCAGGTGGTCGCCGAGGCGCCGGACGCCTTCCGTGGTCTGCGGCAGCTCCACTTCGGTGGCGAGGCGGTGGACCCGAGGCCCGTGCGCCAGGTCCTTCGCGATGGGCCGCCCGAGCGGCTGCTGCACGTCTACGGTCCCACCGAGAGCACCACCTTCTCCACGTGGCACCTCGTCACGGAGGTGGCGGAGGGGGCCACTTCCATTCCCATTGGCAGGCCCCTGGCGAACACGGTGCAGTACGTGCTCGACGCGTCCATGACCCCGGTGCCGCCGGGCGGAGTGGGGGAGCTGTGGCTCGGCGGAGATGGGTTGGCCCGAGGCTACCTGGGACGCCCGGAGCTGACGGCGGAGCGCTTCGTGCCGCATCCGTTCAGCACGCGCCCCGGCGCTCGGCTCTACAAGACGGGCGACCGGGTCCGGCTGCTGGACGATGGCGCGGTGATGTTCGTGGGCCGCGCGGACACGCAGGTGAAGGTGCGTGGCTTCCGCGTGGAGCCAGCGGAAATCGAAGCGGTGTTGCTGCGCCATCCGTCGGTGCGGCAGGCGGCCGTGCTCGCGCGAGAGGACTCGGTGGGCGGATCGCGTCGGCTCGTGGCCTATGTCGTGGCTTCGGCGGACGACGCTCCGGTGACTTCGCTCCTGCGCGCCTTCCTCGGCGTGCACCTGCCCGCGTACATGGTTCCTTCCGCGTTCATGGTGCTGGAGCGCTTGCCGCTCACGCCCAACGGCAAGGTGGATCGCCGCGCGCTGCCGGACCCCACCGGATCCGAGTTCGCGAATGATCCGACCGTGGACTTCATCGCGCCCCGGGACCCCGAAGAAGAATGGGTCGCTGGGCTCCTGAGCGAACTGCTCGGTGTCTCCCGCGTCGGGGCCCACGACAGCTTCTTCGACCTGGGCGGTCACTCGCTGCTGGCCACGCGGGTCGTCGCGCGGATCCACGCCCACTTCGGCGTGTCCCTGTCGCTGCGTGAGCTGTTCGATGATCCGACCGTGGCGCGGCTGGCCGAGCGCATCCGTGTCGCCCGGAGGTCCATCGGGTCCGAGCGTCCGCCGCCCATCGTCCGCGTGCCCAGGAACGGGCCCCTGCCGCTGTCCGCGATGCAGGAGCGCCTGTGGCTGCTGGAGCAGCTCCAGCCGGGGACGGCCCTCTACAACGTCCCCTGGGCCGCGTGGCTCACCGGGGCGTTGGACGTGTCCGCGATGGAGCAGGCCCTGTTTGACCTGGTCCTCCGTCATGAGGCGCTGCGGACCACCTTCTCGAGCCATGCGGGTGAGCCGGTACAGGTCATCCACCCGAGCGTGGCGCTGTCCCTGCCCGTGGTCGATCTGCGGGGCCTGCCGGAGACGGAGCGCGACGCCCAGGCCCTGCGCGCCGCTTCGGAGGAACTGCGCCGTCCGTTCGACCTCGCCCACGGGCCGCTGATCCGAGCCCTGCTGGTCCGCACGGACGAGCGTGCGCACCTGCTGGTCCTCACGCTGCACCACATCATCTCCGACGGCTGGTCCCTGGGCGTGGCCGTCCGGGAGCTGTCGACGCTGTACGGGGCACGGCTGCGCGGCCTGGCCTCACCATTTCCCGAGCCCACGCTCCAACCCGTGGACCATGCGGTGTGGCAGCGCGAGTGGCTCCAGGGTGAAGCCCTCACCGCGCAGGTCGGTTACTGGCGGAAGCAACTCGCGGGGGCGCCCGCGGTCCTGGAGCTGCCCAGGGACTTCCCCCGTCCTGGCCTCCAGCGCTTCCGGGGGGACCTGCTGCCCGTGCACATTCCTGTCCGACTGTCGGACAGGTTTCGCGCCCTCTGCGTCCGCGAGGGCATCACCCCCTTCATGGGCCTGCTGGCGGCGTTCCAACTCTTGCTGTCCCGTGTGTCGGGCCAGGAGGATGTGTGCGTGGGTTCGCCCATCGCCGGACGGCAACAGCCCGGGTTGGAGGAGCTGATCGGCTTCTTCGTCAACACGCTGGTGCTGCGCTCGCGCCTGCCTCGGACGCTCACCTTCCGTGAGCTGTTGCGGCAGGTGCGGGAGACGACCCTGGATGCGTACGCCCACCAGGACGTGCCGTTCGAGAAGCTGGTGGAGGCCCTGCATCCGCCCCGCAGCCTGAGCCACGCGCCGCTGGTGCAGGTGGTGTTCGCGCTTCAGGAGGGCACACGGCGCGATGTCTCGCCCGAGGGGCTGGCCTTGCGCCCCGTGGAACTGGGCTCGGGCACGGCGAAGTTCGACCTCACGCTCTCCCTCTCCGACACGCCGGAAGGGTTTGGGGGAACGCTGGAGTACGACGCGGACCTCTTCACTTCGGAGACGGCCGCGCGGCTGATGAAGCAGCTCCAGGTGCTCCTGGAGGGCGCGGTCGCGGACCCCGGCCAGCGTCTGGGCGAGCTGCCGATGATGGACGCGGCGGAGCGCCAGCGCGTGCTCGTGGAGTGGAACGACACCGCGGTGGACTACCCCCGTGAGGCCTGCCTCGCGGAGCTCTTCGAGGCGCAGGCGGCACGCACGCCCGACGCGGTGGCGGTGGAGTGCGAGGCCTCGCGGTTGACGTACGGCGAGCTGGACCGGCGGGCGAATCAGCTCGCGGGTTACCTGCGCAAGCGCGGCATCGGGCCGGGGACTCCCGTGGGCCTGGGCGTGCAGCGCTCGCTCGAACTGGTGGTGGGGATGCTGGGCATCCTCAAGGCAGGTGGTGCGTACGTGCCGCTGGACCCCACCTATCCGCGCGAGCGGCTGGCCTTCATGGTGGAGGACTCGCGTCTGCCCGTGGTGCTGGCGCAGCGGTCGGTGCTGGAGCTGCTGCCCTCGGGGAGCGCGGCGGTGGTGCTGCTGGACGAAGCCTGGAGTGAGGTGGCGCGCGAGTCCGAAGCCTCGCCGCAGGTGACGGTGCCCGCGGAGTCGCTGGCGTATGTCATGTACACGTCGGGCTCCACGGGACGGCCCAAGGGCGTCTGCGTCCCGCAGCGCGCGGTGTCGCGGCTGGTGCTGGGCTCGCGGTTCGCACGGTGGGGACCGGAGGAGGTCTTCCTCCAACTCGCGCCCATCTGCTTCGACGCCGCCACCTTCGAGCTGTGGGGGGCGCTGCTGCACGGCTCGAAGCTGGTCCTCTTTCCTCCCCAGACGCCCACGGTGGACTCGCTCAAGGATGTGATCACTCGCCACGGAGTCACCACGCTGTGGCTGACGGCCGCGCTCTTCGAGGCCATCAGCGCCGCGAGGCCGGACGCGCTGGACGGAGTGCGGCAGCTGCTGGCGGGCGGAGACGTGCTGCCTCCGACCGTGGTGCGCGAGCGGCTCGCACGCGGTGGCGTCCTGATCAACGGCTATGGGCCCACCGAGGGCACCACCTTCACCTGCTGCCATGTGATGGAGGGCGCCGTCACGGACGGAGCCATCCCCATCGGCCGGCCCATCGCGAACACGCGCGTGTACGTGGTGGACGGTGGCTTGCTGCCGGTGCCCGTGGGCGTGCCGGGCGAGTTGCTCATCGGCGGGGACGGTCTGGCCTGGGGCTACCAGGGACGGCCAGAGCTGACGGCGGAGCGCTTCGTTCCGGACCCCTTCGGGACGGAGGCGGGCGGGCGGCTGTACCGCACCGGCGACAGCGTGCGCTACCGCGAGGACGGGACGCTGGAGTTCCTCGGACGGCTCGACGCTCAGGTGAAGGTGCGCGGCTACCGCGTGGAGCCGGGCGAGGTGGAAGAGGCGCTGCGCACGCACCCGGCGGTGGCCGAGGCGGTGGTGGTGGCCCGGCCGGACCCCGCGGGTGGCAAGCGGCTGGTGGCCTACGCCGTGCCCAGGGCAGGGGAGATGCTGGAGCCTCGCGTGCTGCGGGCCTTCCTGGCGGAGGCGCTGCCCGAGTTCATGGTGCCTTCAGCGCTGGTGCCGCTGTCCGCGCTGCCGCTCACCCCGGTGGGCAAGCTGGACCGCGCGGCGCTGCCGGAGCCGGACGTGGCACGCCCGGCTGGGAGCACGTTCGCGGAGCCGAGCACGGCGCTGGAGCGCCAGGTGGCGGAGCTCTGGGCGAAGGTGCTCGGCGTGGAGCGGGTCGGCGTGGAGGACCACTTCTTCGCGGACCTGGGCGGCAGCTCCATGTCCGTGGTCAAGGCGTGCGCATTGCTGCGCGACACCCTGAAGCGCGACATCCCGGCGACGCGCTTCTTTGAACATCCCACCGTCCGCGCGTTCGTCATGTCCCTGGAGCGGGACGGCGAACCGGCGGCGGACACCCAGGACAACGAGGCCCACGTGGATCGCGCCCAGCAGCGGCGGCAGGCGATCCGGCGGCAGGGCCGGCGAGGAAATCACGACAATGACTGAGGCAGATGACGTGCAGGGCGAAGACACCGGCAACGACATCGCGGTCATCGGCATGGCCGGCCGCTTCCCGGGCGCTCGCGACCTGGGGGACTTCTGGAACAACGTCCGAGGGGGCGTGGAGTCCATCTCGTTCTTCTCCGAGGCCGAGCTGGAGCGCTCGCCGCTCATTCCGGAGGAGCTGTGGAAACACCCGCGCTTCATCCGCGCAGGCGGCATCCTCGAAGGCGCGGACGGCTTCGACCACGGCTTCTTCGACATCCCCCTGCGCGAGGCGCAGTGGATGGATCCGCAGCAGCGTGTGTTCCTCCAGTGCGCCTGGGCGGCGCTGGAGGACGCGGCGTATGACCCCACGCGCTACAAGGGCCGCATCTCGCTCTACGCGGGCGCGGGCGCTTCGGGCCACCTGCTGAACCTGCTGAACGAGGCGCGCAAGGACCCGGGGGCCGGACTGGAGCTGGCCACCGCCGGCCCGGAGAGCCTGGCGATGAAGGCGTCCTTCAAGCTCCAGCTCCGGGGCGAGAGCATCGCCGTGTACACCGCGTGCTCCACCGGCCTGGTCGCCATCCACATGGCCTGCCAGAGCCTGCTGACGCGGCAGTCGGACATCGCGCTGGCCGGCGCGGTGCGCATCGCCAGCCCCCAGCGCACGGGCTACCTGCACCAGGACGGACTCATCTTCTCGCCGGACGGTCACTGCCGCGCCTTCGACCATCAGGCCGGGGGCACCGTCGCGGGCAACGGCGTGGGCGTGGTGGTGCTCAAGCCGCTCGCGGACGCGCTGCGGGACGGAGACCACATCCACGCGGTCATCAAGGGCTCCGCCGTCAACAACGACGGCCAACAGAAGGTCGGCTACACCGCGCCGAGCATCGAGGGTCAGACGGAGGTCATCGCGGATGCGCTGGCCTACGCGGGCCTGGAAGGTGACGACATCAGCTACGTGGAGGCCCACGGCACGGGTACGTCGCTCGGGGACCCCATTGAAATCGCCGCGCTGACGCGGGCCTTCCGCAAGACGACGGAGCGCACGGGCTTCTGCGGCATCGGTTCGCTCAAGACGAACCTGGGGCACCTGGACGCGGCGGCCGGCGTGGCCGGGCTCATCAAGGTGGTGCTGTCGCTCCAGCACGGCGAGCTGCCGCCGAGCCTCCACTTCGAGCGCCCCAACCCGGAGATCGACTTCGAGCGCAGTCCCTTCTTCGTCAACACGGCACTGAAGCCCTGGCCGCGAGGCGATGCACCGCGCCGCGCGGGCGTGAGCTCCTTCGGTATCGGTGGCACCAATGCCCACGTGGTGGTGGAGGAGGCGCCTCCGGACGCGGTGAGCCCGCGCAGCCTTCGACCGCGGCACGTGGTGACGCTGTCCGCGCGTACGCCTTCCGCGCTGGAGGCGATGGCGCGCGAGCTGGCCGCGCATGTGGAGGCCGCGCCGGGGTTGTCGCTGGCGGATGTGGCCTTCACGCGCAACGTGGGCCGCCGCGCCTTCGAGCATCGCCGCGCGGTGGTGGCGGCGGACGGGGCCGAGCTGGCGGAGCGACTGCGCAAGCCCGCGACGGTGGAGGCGGGTCGCAATCGCCGGGTGGCCTTCCTGTTCCCGGGGCAGGGCGCGCAGGCGGTGGGCATGGGGCGCGAGCTTCATGCCGCCGAGCCGGGCTTCCGCAAGGACGTGGACGCCGCGCTGGGCCGATTGGAGCCGTCGCTCGCGGCCGAGGTGCGTGCGCTTCTTCTGCCCGCCGAGGGTCAGGAGGAGTCCGCGGCCCGGAAGCTCTCGGATCCGCGCGTGGCGCTTCCCGCGCTCTTCATCGTCGAGCACTCGCTGGCCCGGCTCTGGATGTCCTGGGGCGTGAAGCCCCATGCGCTGTTGGGGCACAGCTACGGCGAGTACGCGGCGGCCTGTGTGGCCGGCGTGCTGTCGCCCGAGGACGGATTGCGGCTCGCGGTGGTTCGGGGCGCGCTGATGGCGCGGTTGCCTCCCGGCGCGATGCTCGCGGTGGGGCTGGAGGAGGCGGAGGTGCTTCCGCTGCTCGGGGACGGGCTCGCGCTGGCGGCCGTCAACGGGCAGGGCCGGTGCGTCGTCTCCGGGCCGGTGGAGGCCATCGCGAAGTTGCAGGGCGTGCTCTCGGAGCGCGGCGTGGGTGTGGTGCGCCTGCCCGCGGCCCATGCGTTCCACTCCAGCGCGGTGGAGCCGCTGATGCCGGACCTGGCGCGGGCGGTGTCCTCGCTGCGCCTGAAGAAGCCGGAGCTGCCGTTCGTGTCCAGCCTCACGGGCACGTGGATCCGTCCCGAGGAGGCCACCGACCCCACGTACTGGGCCCGTCAGATGCGCCAGCCGGTCCGCTTCGCCGAGGGCGTGGAGGCTCTGCTCGGTGAGGGGTGCAGCGTCCTGCTGGAAGTGGGCCCGGGAACGGACCTCACCTCGCTGGTCCGGGCGCGGACGCGGCAGGAGAAACACCTGCTCGCCGCTCCGTCGCTGCGCCGCCGGCCCACGGAAGGGGACCATCGTGGGTTGCTGCAATCGCTGGGCGACCTGTGGTCCGCGGGTGTCGACGTGGCCTGGCAGAAGTTCCACGGCGGGGAGCAGCGCCGCCGCGTTCCGCTGCCCACGTACCCGTTCGAGGAGAAGTCCTGCCGCCTGGAGTCACAGGGCGCGCCGCTCGTGCTGCCGGCGCCGTCCGCGACGGTGTTCCGTCCCTCGGAGCAAAGCCCTACGCAGAAACCCCCTCTCGTCACCGAGGTCCCCGCCTCCGTGGGGGAGATCCAGCAACGCGTCATGGACATCTGGCGCGAGCGACTGGGCGCGGTGGAGATGGGCCCGGATGACGACTTCCTGGAGCTGGGTGGCAACTCGTTGATGGCGGCGCAGATGCTCACGCGTCTGCGTGAGACGTTCAACGTGCAGCTCCCGCTGAGCGCGCTGTTCGAAGCCCCCACCGTGGCGGGCATCTCCAAGCGCATCGAGGCCATGCTCCAGGCCTCCCATCCCTCGGACGGCATGGCGGCGTCCGAGCTGATGGTGCGCATTGACCGCACGGGTGAGCTGCCCCTGTCCGTGGTGCAGGAGCGCGTCTGGCGGATGGAGCAGCTCGACCCGGGCAATCCGTCCCTCAACATGCCGCTGGCGGTACGGCTCTCCGGGGTGCTCGACGTCGCGGTCCTGGCGCGGAGCATCAACGAGGTCATCCGCCGGCACGAGATGCTGCGTGCGACGTACCGCGTGCAGGACGGGCGCGTGATCCAGCGCTTCGCGGCGGAGGTCCGCATCCAGGTGCCCGTGGTGGACCTGCGTGGACACGGTGGGGACCGTGAGGCGGAGGCGCTGCGTCTGGCGCTGGAGGAGGCGGTGCGGCCGTTCTCGCTGGAGCATGGGCCCATCGTCCGCTCCAGCCTGCTGCGGCTGGAGGAGGCGGAGCACCTGATGCTGCTCACGGTGCACCACATCGCCGCGGACACGCTGTCCATGGTGGCGTTCTTCCGTGAGATGGCGGCGAACTACCACGCGTTCCTCGAAGGCAAGCCGGCGCCACTGCCGGAACTGGCCGTGCAGTACGTGGATGCGGCGGCGTGGGAGCGCCGCTCGCTGGCCGGGGGCAAGCTGGCGGCCCAGGAGGCGTACTGGCGCGAGGTGTTGGCGGAGCTTCCTCCGTCCCTGGAGCTGGCCTCGGATCGTCCGCGCGCGACGAACCTGCGCCTGCGCGGGGCCCGCTTCCCGGTGGTCCTGTCTCAGGAACTCAGCGACGCGTTGATGGCCTTCAGCCAGCGCGAGGGCGTGACGCCCTTCATGACGCTGCTGGCGGCGCTGTCGTCGGTGCTGGCCCGCTACTCGGGGCGCGAGGACATCGTGGTGGGCACGCCCGTGGGCAACCGCGCACGGGGCGAGCTGGAGCCGCTCATCGGCTTCGTCGCCCATGCGATGGCACTGCGTACGGATCTCTCGGGCGATCCGTCGTTCCGCGAGCTGGTGGCGCGGGCGCGCGAGACGACGATTGGTGCGTCCAGCCATCAGGACGTCCCCTTCGAACACCTGCTGCCCCTCGTGGCGCCTGGAAGGGATCCGGCACGTTCGCGTCTGTGTGACGCGGCCCTGGTGCTGCACGCGCACATCGCCACGGCGGCTCCGTCGGTGGGCGGCCTGGGCATCCGTCTGGTCGAGGTGCCGGGCACGCCCGCGCAGTTTGGCGCCACGCTCGGTGAGCTGACGCTGCTCTTGAACGAGAGCGACAGCGGCGGCTTCCACGGCTTCATCGAGTACGCCACCGAACTCTATGACGAGTCGCGCGTCGCGCGGCTGGCGGGGCACCTCCAGACACTGCTCGGCGCGGTCCTCGCGGATCCGGAGCTGCGAGTATCGCGGATGCCGCTTGCGGCTCCCGAGGAGCGGAGCGTTCCGGTGCCAGTGGTCGTGGAGGCGTCCGCTTCCGGTTTGCTGTCACGGCTTGAGGCCCGTGTGGAGCGGACACCTGACGCGGTGGCGATCAGCACGGGAACTCGCCGCCTCACCTGGGGGGAGCTGGCTGCACGGGCCCGGGGGATCGCGGCCCGGCTGAAGCAGGAGGGCGTGGGCGTGGAGGTTCCGGTGGCCGTGCGGATGGAGCCATCGGTCGAGTCGGTCATCGCGCTCTGGGGCGTGCTGGAGGCGGGTGGGGCATGCCTTCCCGTGACGGCGGGAGAGGTCGCGGAGCTGGCGTCCCTCCTTCCCGTGCAAGGGCCCCGGCTGTTGTTGGTGGCCCGGTCCGGTGACGTTCCCTCGCTTCCCAAGGGCTTCCGCGCGCTGGCGGTGGAGTCCGTGGAAGCAGGTGAGGCGACAGCGCCGCAGGCCGTGCCCCCCGAGCGCCTGGCGTTCATTGTTCCCTCGCCTGATGCACTGGGTGGGCGTGGCCGCGTGATGCTGTCCCATCGCAACATCGCGCACGTGCTGGCTTCGCTGGACGCGCGAATGGGCGCGAACGAGGGTGGGGTGTGGTTGGCGGCGGGCGGGCCTTCCGCGGACCCAGCAGGGCTGGACCTGCTGTGGCCACTGGCCCGAGGCATGCGCGTCGTCCTCCCGCCCGAGCGGCTGGCCGCGCGCTTCGCCGTCCTGGGTCGGAAGCCGGACACCCGCCGGCCCCTCGACTTCAGCCTGTCCTACTTCGCCAACGACGAGGACTCGCTGGGCGAGGAGAAGTACGAACTGCTGCTGGAGGGCGCGAAGTTCGCGGACGCGCACGGCTTCTCCGCCGTCTGGACTCCGGAGCGGCGCTTCCATTCGTTCGGCGGCCTGTATCCCCAGCCCTCGGTGGTGGGCGGTGCGCTGGCCATGCTCACGCGCAACGTGCAGATCCGCGCGGGCAGCGTGGTGTTGCCACTCCATGATCCCATCGAGGTGGCCGAGCAGTGGTCCGTGGTGGACAACCTGTCGAAGGGACGCGTCGGCATCTCGTTCGCCACGGGCTGGCACGCGAATGACTTCTCGCTGTCTCCGGACACCTTCGCCCGGCGGCGCGAGGTGCTCATCGAGCGGCTGGAGGAAGTGCGGAGGCTGTGGCGCGGCGGCACGGTGAAGCGCCGCAACGGCGCGGGCAACGAGGTGGAGCTGGCGCTGCGGCCCCGGCCGAAGCAGGCGGAGCTGCCGGTGTGGCTCACCTCCACGGGCAACCCGGAGACGTTCCGCAAGGCTGGCGAGGTGGGCGCGGGCATCCTCACCAACGTGCTCGGGCTGGGCTCCAGCCTGGATGAACTCGCGGCGAAGGTGGCGCTGTACCGCGAGACGTATCGCAAGGCAGGGCATGGCCCCGGCAGTGGCCAGGTCACGCTGATGCTCCACACCTTCCTCGGCGAGGACCTGGACGCGGTGCGAGAGGCCGTGCGCGAACCGTTGCTGCGCTACTTCCGCAGTTCGGTGGACGTCTTCGCCAACCTGGTGGCGAGCCAGGGACTCCAGGTGGACGTGCGGGGACTCACCCCGGAGGACGTGGAGGTGATGCTCGCGCAGGGCGTGGAGCACTACATCCGCGAGGGCGGCCTCTTCGGTTCGGTCGAGGACTGCGCGCGCGTGGTGGAGCGCGTGCGCTCCCTGGATGTGGACGAGATCGCGTGCCTCGTGGACTTCGGCGTGGAGCTGGAGCCGATGATGTCCAGCCTGCGTCTGCTGGATGTGCTGCGGAAGCGCAGCCAGGTGCGGCCCGCCGAAACAGCGCTGGCCGAGGGTGCCTCCGAGCCCGGAGAGCTGCTGGAACTCATCCGAAGCGAGGGGGTCACCACGCTGCGCTGCGCTCCATCGCAGGCCCGTGCCCTGGAGGAACTCACCGGAGCAGGAAGCTCCCTGGACAGCGTGCGCCAGTGGATGCTGGGCGGTGAGCCGCAAGATGTCTCCGCACGGCCCGCCGTGGAACTGGAGGCTTCCCTGGTGGGCGCGGCCTGGCCTTCCCCCGCGTCCGCGCCCGTGTATGTGCGCGATGCGTCCGGCGGGCCGGTGCCCGTCGGCGTGGTGGGGGAGCTGGCCATGGGGGGCGCCGCCATTCCCCTCGGCTTCTGGAACGACCTGGAGGCCACCCGTGCGCGCTTCATCTCCCCGCCCGGCTCCGACGAACGCTTCTTCCTGACGGGGCAGCGAGCCCGCTTCCGGGACACCGGAGTCGTGGAGCTGGTGGCGCCTGCTCGCGCTGCGAAGGTGCGCCGCCCGGCCGTGAAGACGGCTCGCGACACGGTGGCGACCCAGGTTCCCGCCGTGCGCACGCCGACCGCGGAGCTTCCCTCCGCGCTGGCCACGCCGGTGGTTCGCGTGCCGCGCGACCGGCCGCTGCCGCTGTCCTTCCCGCAGCAGCGCATCTGGTACCTGAACCAGCTCGACCCGGCGGGCATCGCGTACAACAACACCGTCACCCTGCGCCTGGATGGCGCGGTGGACGTGACGCTGCTGGAGTCCTCGCTGAACGTGCTGGTGCGCCGGCACGAGGTCCTTCGCACCACGTTCGCGCTGGAGGACGGCGGCGCGCACCAGGTGATCGCCACGTCCATGCCCCTGGTGCTGGAGCGGCTGGAGGCCCATGGCAGCACGGCCGAGGCGCGCGAAGCGGCTGCCCTGAAGCTGGCGTTGGTCGAAGCGCGCAAGCCCTTCGATCTGGTGCACGGCCCGGTGATGCGGGCCGCGCTGATCCGCATCGGTGAGACGGACTCGGTGCTGCACCTCACGCTGCACCACATCGCTTCGGACGGTTGGTCCGGGGGCGTCCTCTTCCGCGAACTGGTGGCGGTCTACCTCGCGCTCGCGTCGGGCGGCCCATCGCCGCTGCCGGAGCTGCCGGTGCAGTACGCGGACTACGCCGTGTGGCAGCGAGGCTGGCTGCGAGGGCCGGGCATGGAGGCCCAGCTCGCGTACTGGAAGCAGCAGCTCGCGGGTACGCAGGTGCTGGAGCTTCCGACGGACCGTCCTCGCCCCGCGCGCTGGTCGGGCCGGGGTGGCCGCCTCCAGGTCGCGGTACCCAGGCCGTTGATGGAAGCGCTGTGGACCGTGGGCCGCCGCGAGGGCGCCACGCCGTTCATGGTGCTGACGGCGGCGTTCCAGACGCTGCTGCACCGGTACTCGGGCCAGGACGACATCATCGTCGGCACGTCCGCCGCGGGCCGCAACCGCCCGGAGCTGGAGGGGCTCATCGGCTGCTTCCTCAACACGCTCGCCATCCGGGGCGACCTGTCGGGCGCGCCCACCTTCGTGGAGCTGCTCCGCCGCGTGAAGACGGCGTCCATTGGTGCGTATGCCCACCAGGAGATTCCGTTCGAACGACTGGTGGACGAGCTGCGCGTGCCTCGCGATCCCAGCCGCATGCCGCTGGTCCAGGCGATGCTCACGTTCCACAACACGCCCACGGTGGAGGTCCGCACGCCGGGACTCGGCGTGAAGATGATCGAACTCGACATCGGCGCCACCAAGGTGGACCTGTCGCTGGAGCTGCGCGAGACGACGGACGGCCTCTCGGGCGCCCTGGAGTACCCGGCGGACCTGTTCGACCTGTCCACCGTGGAGCTGCTGTGGGAGCGCTTCGTGCGGTTGATGCAGGGCATCGCCGCGAATCCGTCCCAGCGCGTGGCGGAACTGCCCCTGCTGTCCGAGGCCGAGCGTCAGCGGATGTTGGTGACGTGGAACGACACCCGCGAACCGTTCGCGCAGGACGTGAGCCTGCACGGTCTCTTCGAGGCCCAGGCCGCGCGGACGCCGGACGCCGTGGCGGTGGTGGCCGAGGACCAGCGCCTGACGTACGCCGAATTGGATGCCCGGGCCAACCAGCTCGCGCACCACCTGCGCACCCTGGGCGTGGGCCCGGAGGTGCGGGTGGGCCTGTGCGCGGAGCGCTCCGTGGAGCTGGTGGTCGGGCTGCTGGGCGTGCTGAAGGCGGGCGGTGCGTTCGTCCCGTTGGATCCCGCGTACCCCACGGCGCGGCTGAGCTACCTGATGCGGGACGCCGCGCTGTCCGTGGTGGTGACGCAGGATGCCCTCGTGGATGTGCTCCCCGCGGGCGGTGAGCTGCTCGTCGCCGTGGACACGGAGTGGAGCCGCATCGCGCGCCATCCTTCGGAGCCGCCTCGCGTGGCTTCGCTGCCGTCCCAGTTGGCATACGTCATCTACACGTCTGGCTCCACGGGGACACCGAAGGGCGTGCTGGTGCCGCACCAGGGCCTTGGCAACACGCTGCACTCCATCACCCGGGCCCATGGTGTGGGCCCGGGGCGGCGCGTGCTCCAAGCGGCGGCGCTCGGGTTCGACGCGTCCGTGCTGGAGGTGCTGTCCACGCTGGTGGCCGGAGCGGAGCTGCACCTCGTCCCGCGTGAGTCGTTGCTGCCTGGCGCTCCGCTGCGCGCGGTGCTGGAAGGGCGGGGCATCACCACGGTGACGCTCACGCCGTCGTCGCTGTCGCAACTGGAGCCGGACGGGCTCCCCGCGCTGGAGACGATCATCTCCGCCGGTGAGGCCTGCACCCCGGAGCTGGCGCGGCGCTGGAAGCCGGGCCGGCGGCTGCTCAATGGCTATGGCCCGACGGAGGCGTCGGTCTGCGCGACCGTCTCCACCGAGCTGGACGTGGAGCGCCCGGACATCGGCCGCCCCATCGCCAACATGCGCGCCTACGTGCTGGACGCGCGGGGACAGCCCGTGCCTCCGGGCATCCCGGGCGAGCTGTACCTGGGCGGGCCGGGCGTGGCGCGCGGCTACCTGGGCCGGCCAGAGCTGACGGCGGAGCGCTTCGGACCGGATCCGTTCTCCGGTGAGTCCGGCGCGCGCCTGTACCGGACGGGCGACCGGGTCCGCTACCGCGAGGACGGGCGCCTGGAGTACCTGGGCCGCACCGACTTCCAGGTGAAGCTGCGCGGGTTCCGCATCGAGCTGGGCGAGGTGGAAGCCACGCTGCGCCAGTACCCCGGAGTGCGCGACGCCGTGGCGATCGTGCGCGAGGATCCGCCGGGGACGCGGAGGCTGGTGGGCTACGTCGTGCACGCCGCCGACCTGGACACGACCGCGCTGCGGGCCTTCATGAAGGAGCGCCTGCCGGAGCACCTGGTGCCTGCGGCCTTTGTCGCGCTGGAGTCACTCCCGCTGTCTCCCAGCGGCAAGGTAGACCGGGGGGCGCTGCCGGCTCCGGACGCCGCGCGCATGGGGACCACAAAGGCCTTCAGCGAACCGCGCACCGAAGCGGAGAAGACGCTGGCGGCTCTCTGGGCCCAGGTGCTGGGCGTGGAGCGCGTGGGCCTGCACGACAACTTCTTCGAGCTGGGCGGCGACTCCATCCTCGGCATCCAGATCGTCTCCCGCGCGAAGGCGGCGGGGCTGGCGCTGGAGCCGGCCATGCTCTTCGAGCGGCAGACGCTCGTGGAGCTGGCCGCGGCGGCGGGGACGGCGAAGGCGGGAACGGCGGAGCAGGGGCTGGTGGAAGGCCCCGTGCCGCTGACGCCCATGCAGCGCGTCTTCTTCGACGATTGGGCGCTGCCGGAGCCGCACCACTACAACCTGGCGGCGGTGCTGGAGGTGCGCCAGCCGGTGAACGCGGCGCTGCTGGAGGAGGCTTTGCGCGCGCTGGTGTCGCACCACGACGCGCTCCGCCTGCGCTTCACGCGGACGTCGGAGGGCTGGCGCCAGTCCCTCGCGGGCGTGCCCGAACGCGTCCCCGTGCGGCGCGTGGACCTGTCGTCCGTGCCGGAGTCGGAGCAGGGCGGGGCATTGGAGGCCGTGGGCGCGGAGGTCCACCGGAGCCTGGACCTGGGCGAAGGGCTGCTCTTGCGCGCGGCCCTCTTCGAGCGGGGCGCGGGCCGGATGGATCGGCTGCTGCTGGTGGTGCACCACCTCGCGGTGGACGGAGTCTCGCTGCGTCCGCTGCTGGAGGACCTGGAGGCGGCCTACACGCGACTGGAGCGTGGTGAACCGGTGGTACTGCCGGCGAAGACGACGTCCTTCAAGTCCTGGGCGGAGCGGCTGATGCAGCACGCCGACTCGCAAGCCCTGGGTCGCGAGCTGCCGCTGTGGAAGGCCGCGAGTGATGTCCCTGCGCTGCCGGTGGACCTGCCGGGAGGGGAGGACACGCCGGGCTCGGAAGCGCTGGTGACGGTGACGCTCGGCGCGGAGGAAACGAAGGCGCTGCTGGGCGAGGTGCCCACGGCGTACCGGGCGCGCGTGGACGAAGTGTTGCTCGCGGCGGTGGCTCGGGCGGTGGCGAACTGGGCTGGAGGCCGCAAGGTGCGGCTGGAACTGGAAGGCCACGGGCGCGAGGCGCTGTTCGGTGACGTGGACCTATCGCGCACGGTGGGCTGGTTCACCAGCACCTTCCCGCTGGAGGTGGAGTTGCCGGAGGGCGGCAGTCCCGGTGATGGGCTGCGGGCCCTGCGGGACGCACGGCGGCGGCTGCCAGCGAACGGCATCGGCCATGGGCTCTTGCGCCATCTGCGTCAGGACACGGCCCAGGCGCTGCGCTCCTCGCCGCACGCGGAGGTGGGCTTCAACTACCTGGGCCAGCTCGACGCGGCGGCCCGGGGCTCGGAGCGCTTCGTCCTCACGGAGGAGCCGAGCGGACCATGGCATGGACCGGGAGGTCGCCGGCCCCACCGGCTGGAAGTGAACGCGGTGGTGAGCGAGGGCCGCCTCAAGGTCTCCTGGGCCTTCAGCACGAGCGTTCATCATCGAGCCACGATCGAAGCAGTGGCGGGCGACTTCGTGGCGTCACTGCGCGAGCTGATGGCAGGCCGGGGCACGCAGGATGCGGAGCGCCGCTCGCCCGGTGACTTCCCGCTCGCCCGGCTGTCGCCCGCGTCACTGGAGCGTCTGCTGCGGCAATACCCGGACGTCGAAGACCTGTATCCGCTCACGTCGCTCCAGCAGGGCATGATCTTCCACGTGGCGCTGGCCCCACCGGGATCGGGCGTCTTCCACGAGCAGCTCGCGTGGACGTCGCGCGGCAAGGCGGACGTCGCCGCGCTGCGAAGGGCGTGGTCGGAGGTCATCGCGCGCAACACCATCCTGCGGACGTCGTTCGTCCACGAAGGCCTGCCCGAACCCCTCCAGGTGGTTCACGCGAAGGTGGAGCTGCCCTGGACGGAGCATGATCTGCGGGGCGTCCCGGCGGAGGAGCAGCGCGCGAGAATCGCGGCCCTGATCCGCGAGGACCGCACCCGGGGCTTCAAGCTGTCGCCCGCACCGCTGGCCCGGATGCAGGTGGTCCGGGTGGCCGAGGAGGAGTACCGCTTCCTCTGGAGCCACCACCACCTGGTGATGGACGGATGGAGCGTGGGCCTGATGCTGCAGCAGGTATTCGCCTGCTACGCGGCGCTCACCGAAGGCCGCGAACCCTCGCTGCCGCGTCCTCCCGCCTGGCGCGACTACATGGCCTGGGTGCAGCGGCAGGACCTGTCGCTGGCGGAGGCGTTCTGGCGCAAGGAGCTGGCGGGCTTCACCACGCCGACACCGCTGCCGGGCGCGCGGCCCGTGGCGCCCGGAGTGGAGGCCGCTGTCACGGGCGAGGAGAAGCTGTGGCTGTCGCAAGATGCCACCGCGTCACTCCAGGCCTTCGCGCGGCGCAACGCGGTGACGCTCAACACGCTGGCGCAGGGTGCGTGGGCGTTGCTGCTCGGCCGCTACGCAGGAGAGGAGGACGTGGTGTTCGGAGCCACCGTCTCCGGCCGCCCGGTGGACCTGCCGGACGCCGAGTCCATGGTGGGCCTGTTCATCAACTCGCTGCCCATCCGCGTGGGACTGCCTTCCGGTGAGGCGGTGGTGCCCTGGCTGCAGAAGCTCCAGGCCCGCCAACTGGAGCTGCGCCGGTACGAGCACAGTCCTCTGGTCCAGGTGAAGGGCTGGAGCGAGGTGCCGCGCGGGCTGCCGCTCTTCGACAGCCTGCTCATCTTCGAGAACTACCCGCTCGACACCTCGCTGGGCCAGAACGTCCCGGGCCTGGAAGTGCGGGACGTGGAGAGCCAGGAGCAGGGCAACTACCCGCTCATCGCCTACGTGGTTCCCGGCGAGAAGCTGCGCCTGAGTCTGGCCTACGCCCCCGCGCTCCTGGGCGCGGAGATGGTGGCCGGGCTGCTGGAGCACTGGCGCGTGCTGCTGGAGGGACTGGCCTCCGGAGTGGAGCGGATCGCCGACGTGGCGATGCTGCGCGACGAGGAGCGGCGGCGGGTGCTGGAGGACTGGAACGGGCCGCGCATCCCCTTCGACGAGGACGCCAGTCTGTCGGCGCTCTTCGACGCGCGGGTGGCTCGGACGCCGGACGCGCTGGCCCTGAGGGCGGGAGACATGCGCGTGACGTACCGGGAGCTGTCGGCCCGGGCGGAGCGGCTTGCCCGTCGGCTGCGCAGCGTGGGCGTGGGGCCCGAATCACGGGTGGCCCTGTGCGCGGACCGATCGGTGGAGATGGTGGCGGCGGTGCTGGCCGTGTTGAAGGCGGGCGGCGCCTATGTGCCGTTGGATCCCGCGTATCCGCGTGAGCGGCTGACGTGGATGGTGGAGGAGAGCCGGCCATCAGTGCTGCTCGCACGACGGCACCTTGCGGACCGGTTGCCTCCGCATGCGGGCACGCCCACGCTGTGGTTGGAGGAGGACGGGCCGGAAGGCGGCGAGCCGCTGCCATCGGCGCCAGGAGGTGACGCGCTCGCGTACGTCATCTTCACCTCTGGCTCCACGGGCAGGCCCAAGGGCGTCATGGCCACGCACCGCGCGACGCTCAACCGCTTCGCCTGGATGTGGCGCACGTTCCCGTTCGAGCCCGGCGAGGTGTGCGTCGTGAAGACGGCGCTGAGCTTCGTGGACTCGGTGTGGGAGCTGCTGGGGCCGCTGCTGGCGGGCGTGCCCTCCGTGCTGCTGCCGGACGACACGGTGAAGGATCCGGCGCGGCTGGTGGACGCACTGGAAGCAGGCCGGGTGACGCGGCTGGTGCTGGTGCCCTCGTTGCTGCGGGCGTTGCTGGAGGTGCCGGACGTGGCGCGGCGCCTGCCTTCGCTGCGCTCCTGGGTGACGAGCGGCGAGCGGCTGCCGGACGAGCTGGCGGCGCGCTTCCGCGAGCGGATGCCTCATGCGCGGCTGCTCAACCTCTACGGCTCCTCGGAGGTCGCGGCGGACGCGACGGCGGACGAGGTGACCGCGGGCCCGGTCTCCATCGGGCGGCCCATCGACAACCTGCGAGCGTACGTCCTGGATGGTTCGCTTCGGCCCGTACCGCCCGGCGTGCGGGGCGAGCTGTACGTGGCGGGGCCCGGCGTGGCGCGGGGCTACCTGGGCCGGCCGGAGGCGACGGCGGAGCGCTTCATGCCGGAGCCGTTCGGTCAGGAGCCCGGCGCGCGGATGTACCGCACGGGAGACGTGGCGCGGTGGCGGATGGACGGCCGGCTGGAGTACCTGGGCCGGGCGGATGATCAGGTGAAGGTGCGCGGCGCCCGGGTAGAACCCGGCGAGGTGGAGGCGTCGCTGGCGCTCCATCCGGCAGTGGCCCGCGTGGCCGTCGTGGCGCACGAGAGCGCGCCCGGCGAGGCCCGGTTGGTGGCGTGGGTCGTCCTGAAGCCGGAACAGGTGCTGGACGCATCAGCGCTGCGCGCGTTCCTCAAGGAACGGTTGCCGGACTTCATGGTGCCCTCGGCCTTCGAGGCGCTGGAGTCACTGCCGCTGACACCAAGCGGGAAGGTGGACCGGCGGCTGCTGCGTGCGCGTGTGGCCCCCATGGGCAACGCCGCGGAGTACGTCGCCCCCGCGACGCCGGAGGAGCTGGCGTTGGCGGGCATCTGGACGGAGCTGCTCGGACGTCCGCGCATTGGTGCTCGGGATGACTTCTTCGCCCTGGGAGGCCACTCGCTGATGGCCGCGCAGATCGTCTCGCGCGTGCGCGAGGCCCTGGGCGTGGAGCTGCCTCTCACGGCGGTGTTCGAGTCACCCACGCTCGCGGGGCTGGCGGAGGTGGTGTCGCGGATGGCGGGCTCGATGCAGCAACTCGCGGACGCGCCCATCGCACGGGTGTCGAGGGAGTTGGATCCGGCCTCGCTGGATCAGCTGTCGGACGAGGAACTGGACGCACTGCTGGACGCGACCGAGGCGGAGAGCTGAGCCATGGGGAACGAGACGGACAAGAAGCCCACGCTCACGCGCGAGGAGAAGCTCGCGCTGCTCGCGAAGCGTTTGGAGAAGAAGCCCCGGCCCGCGCTGCCGCTGACGTTCTCCCAGCAGCGCATGTGGTTCCTGGAGCAGCTCTCTCCCGGGCTCCCGGCCTACAACCTGCCGCTGGTGGTGGAGCTGTCGGGGCGCCTGGACGTGGCCGTGCTGGAGCGCAGCTTCCAGGAGGTGGCGCGCCGCCATGAAGCACTGCGCACGCACTTCGGTGAGGTGTCCGGAACGCCGGTGCAGCTCGTGGAAGCGCAAGCCCGGCTTCCCTTCACCGTGGAAGGGCTGGAGGACGTCCCGGCGGAGGAGCGTGAGGCCGCGGTGCGCCAGCGCATCCAGCGGGAGATGCAGACGCCATTCGACCTGGCGCGCGGCCCGCTGGTCCGGGTGGTGCTGCTGCGGGTGACGCCGGAGCGGCACGTGCTCCTGGTGGTGGTGCATCACATCATCTCCGACGGCTGGTCCATGGGCGTGCTCACCCACGAGGTGGTGGCGCTCCATGCGGCCTTCTCCCAGGGCCAGCCCTCTCCGCTGCCGGAGCTGCCGCTCCAGTACGCGGACTACGCGGCGTGGCAGCGGGGGCAGTTGCGCGGTGAGGCGTTGGACGCGCACCTCGAGTTCTGGCGCAAGCGGCTGGAGGGCGCGCCGCACGAACTGGACCTGCCCACGGATCGACCCAGGCGCTCGGCGACGGGGAGGGCGGAGCAGCGCAAGGCCGTGCTGCCCCTGACGTTGGTGGAGCGGCTGGAGGCATTGGCGCGGAACGAGGGCGCCACGCTCTTCATGTCCGTGTTGGCCGGGCTCCAGGCGCTGCTGTCCCGGTACAGCGGACAGCAGGACCTGCTCATCGGTGCCCCATACGCGAACCGGAGCCGGAAGGAGACGGAGGGGCTCATCGGCCTCTTCTTCGAACCGCTGGTGCTGCGCGCGGACCTGTCAGGCCGCCCGGACTTCCGCGAGCTGCTGCGCCGCGCGAAGGCGGGCACGGTGGAGGCCTTCGCGCACCCGCACGTCCCGTTCGAGCCGCTGCTGAAGGCGCTGGGTGTGGAGCGCGACCTGACGCGCGCGCCGATGTTCCAGGTGCTCTTCGGGCAGTTGGATGCGCTGCCTCGGGTCCGCGAGGTGCCGGGGCTGGTTGTGCGGATGCTCGACGCGGACGTGACGAGCACGGAGCTGGACCTGACGCTGATGATGGCGCGAGGCCCCGAAGGCATCACGCTGGCGGCAACGTACAACGCGGACCTGTTCGACGCGGCCACCATCGAGGGGATGTTGAGCCACCTGGAGTCGCTGCTCGACGCGGCGGTGGAGTCTCCCGACCGCGCGATGGAGGCCCTGCCGTTGCTCCGGGCGTCGGAGCGTCACCGGCTGCTGGTGGAGTGGAACGGGGCGAGCGAAGCCCTGCCTCGCGACGCCCGGGCCCATGCGCTGTTCGAGGCGCAGGTGGCGAGGACGCCGGAGGCCACGGCCGTGGTCTCAGGCCCCGAGTCCGTGACGTACCGCGAGCTGGATGCGCGGGCGAACCGCGTGGCGAGGCGGCTGCGGGAGCATGGGGTGGGGCTGGAGTCCCGGGTGGCCGTGTGCGTGGAGCGCTCGGTGGAGATGCTGGCGGCGCTCCTGGGCGTGCTCAAGGCGGGCGGTGCCTACGTGCCGCTGGATCCGGAGTACCCGACGGAGCGGCTGGGCTTCATGTTGGAGGACAGCGGCGCGCGCGTGGTGGTGTCGCGCGAGTCGTTCCGCGAGAAGCTGGGCGGGGCGCCGGGCTGTGTGTGGCTGGACGTGGAATCGCTCAGGCAGGTGGGCGATGCGACGGCGCCGGGCGTGGAGGTCCCGCCGGAGGCAGCGGCGTACGTGCTGTACACGTCGGGCTCCACGGGACGTCCGAAGGGCGTGGTGGTGCAGCACCGCTCGCTGACGAGCTTCATCCGGGCGGAGTGGCGCATCTGCCCGGTGGAGCCGGGAGACCGGGTGCTCCAGTTCGCGTCCATCAGTTGGGACACGAGCGCGGAGGAGATCTACCCATGCCTCACGCGGGGCGGCACGCTGGTGCTGCGCACTCCGGAGATGCTGGACGTACCGGACGCGTTCCTGGCCCGGTGCGAGGCGGCGGGCATCACCCAGCTCAACCTGCCCACGGCCTTCTGGCACGAGGTGACGGCGAGCCTGGACGCGGGCAAGGCCCGGCTGCCTCCAGGGTTGAAGTGGGTGGTCATCGGTGGCGAGCGGGCGGTGCCCGAGCGGGTGGCGCAGTGGCGCCGCCGCGTGGGGAGCACGGTGCCCCTGCTGAACACCTACGGACTCACCGAGGTGACGGCGGTGGCCACGTCGGTGGATCTGTCCGCCGGGCCCGAGGAGCCCGGGCGGGAAGTGGCCATCGGCCGGCCGCTGAACAACGTCCGGATCTACGTGCTCGATGGTGAGCGGGAGCCTGTTCCGGCGGGCGTGACGGGAGAGCTGTACGTCGGCGGCGAAGGCGTGGCGCGCGGCTACCTGGGCCGGCCGGAGCTGACGGCGGAGCGCTTCGTGCCGGGCCCGTTCGGAGACGGAGAGCGGCTGTACCGCACCGGCGACAAGGCGCGCTGGAGGCGGGACGGCGTCCTGGAGTACCTGGGCCGTGGCGACACGCAGGTGAAGGTGCGGGGCCATCGCATCGAACCGGGCGAGGTGGAGGCCGCGCTGCTCGGGCAGCCGGGCGTGCGCGAGGCCCTCGTGGTGGTGCGCGAGGATGCTCCGGGCGACAAGCGGCTGGTGGCCTACGTGGTGGCTCGCGACGGGCAGGCGCTGGAGGGCGGCGACGTCCGCGCGGGGCTGGATCAGCGGTTGCCCCGGTTCATGGTGCCGCAGGCGGTGGTGGTGCTGGAGCGGCTGCCGCTGCTTCCGAATGGGAAGGTGGACCGCAAGGCCCTGCCCGCGCCGGAGGCGGTGCGGGAGCCCCGGAAGCAGGCGCACGTCGCGCCGCGCACGCCAGCGGAGCAGATGCTGGCGGGCTTCTGGGCGGAGGTGCTGCGCCTGGAATCGGTGGGCCTCTACGACAACTTCTTCGAGGTGGGCGGCCACTCGCTGCTGGCCATGCAGTTGGTCGCGCGGGTGCGCGAGGCCTTCCGGGTGGACCTGCCGCTGCGCGACGTCTTCGAGTCGCCCACGGTGGCGGCGCTGGCGGAGCGGATCGCGAGGGTGGTGGCTGTCGCGGGCATCCAGGCGCCTCCGCTGAAGCGGACGGCGCGCGAGGACGGCACGGCTCCGCTGTCGTTCGCGCAGCAGCGCCTGTGGTTCCTCGCGCAGCTCGATCCGACGAACACGTCGTACAACCTCTGGGCCCCGGTGCGCATGACGGGTGCGCTGGACGTACGTGCGCTGGAGCAGAGCTTCGAGTCACTGGTGCTGCGGCATGAATCGCTGCGCACCACCTTCCGCACCGAGGGCGGCTCGCCCGTGCAGTTCATCACCTCCGAGGCCCGGGTGCCGCTGGAGGTCGTGGACCTGGGCTCGCTGCCCGAGGGCGAACGCGAGGCCGCGGCGAAGGCCCGGGCCGAGGAAGAAGTGCGTCGCCCGTTCCTGCTGGAGCAGGGGCCGCTGCTGCGCACGGTGCTGCTGAAGGTGTCCGAGCAGGAGCACGTACTGGTGCTGGTGATGCACCACATCGTGTCGGACTACTGGTCCATGGGCATCCTCGTGCGCGAGGTGTCCGCGCTGTACGAGGCCCTGTCGCGGGGCCTGCCGTCGCCGCTGCCGGAGCTGCCCGTGCAGTACCCGGACTTCGCGGTATGGCAGCGCGAGTGGCTGAAGGGCGAGGTGCTGGAGACGCAGCTCGCGTACTGGCGCCAGCAACTGGAAGGGGTGCCGCGAGCGCTGGAGTTGCCCACCGACAAGCCACGCCCCGTGGCGCAGACGTTCCGGGGCGCGAACCGGCTCGTGCGGTGGCCCAAGACGCTGTGGCGCGAGGTGGAGGCGCTCGGTCGGCGCGAGGGTGCGACGCCGTTCATGGTGTTGCTGGCGGCGTTCCAGACGGTGCTGTCGCGCTACGCGGGGCAAGAGGACGTGAGCGTGGGCGCGCCCATCGCGGGCCGTACGCACTCGGAAACCGAGGGGCTCATCGGCTTCTTCGTCAACACGCTGGTGCTGCGGGCGAAGCTGGCACCCGGGCAGCGCTTCCGTGAACTGTTGGCGCAGGTGCGTGAGGTGACGCTGGGCGCGTACGCGCACCAGGACGTGTCGTTCGAGAAGCTGGTGGAGGAGCTCCGGCCCGAACGCGACCTGAGCCGCAGCCCGTTCTTCCAGGTGACGTTGACGCTGCAGAACACCCCCGCGTCCGAGGTCCGGCTGCTGGGCCTCACCCTCAAGGGGATGGAGGCGGAGGAGAAGACGTCGAAGTTCGACCTGTCGCTGGTGGTGGAGGAGGTGCAGGACGGCGTGGTCGCGATGGTCAACTACAACAGCGACCTGTTCGAGGCCGGGACGATGGACCGGATGCTCGGGCACTTGAAGGTGCTGTTGGAGGCGGCGGTCGCACGTCCGGAGCAACGGCTGTGGGAGTTGCCGTTGATGGGGCCGGAGGAGCAGCAGCGGCTGGTGAAGGAGTGGAGCGGCAGCGCGTCGGAATACCCGCGCGAGAAGTCGCTGCCGGAGCTGTTCGAAGCGCAGGTGCTGAAGACGCCGGACGCGGTGGCGGTGGAGTACGGGGCGCAGCGGCTGACGTACGGGGAGCTGAACCGGCGGGCCAACCAGCTGGCGCACCACTTGCGGTCCATGGGAGTGGGGCCCGAGGTGAGAGTGGGCCTGTGCGTGGAGCGCTCGCTGGAGTTGGTGGTGAGCGTGCTGGGCATCCTGAAGGCAGGAGGCGTGTACGTCCCGCTGGATGCGAGCTACCCACTGGAGCGCCTCTCGTGGATGAAGCGAGAGGCCGGAGTCGCGCTGCTGGTCGCCCAGGAGAAGCTGGCGGACGAGGTGGCGTCGGGCGGCGAGCTGGTGGTGAGCGTGGACACCGAGTGGGGTGCCATTGCACGCCAACCGGAGAGCAACCTGGGCCCGAGTGTCGGCGGCGGCAACCTGGCGTACGTGATGTTCACGTCGGGAAGCACGGGCCAGCCGAAGGGCGTGGGCGTGCCGCACCGGGCGGTGTCGCGGCTGTTGCTGGGAACGGACTTCGCGCGCTTCGGACCGGAAGAGGTGTGGCTGCAACTGGCGCCCATTTCGTTCGACGCCTCGACGCTGGAAGTGTGGGGCGCGCTGCTGCACGGAGCGAAGCTGGTGGTGTACCCGGCGGGGACGCCGTCGCTGGAGGAGCTGGGCCGCAAGCTGGAGGAGGCGGGCATCACGTCGCTGTGGCTGACGGCGGCGCTCTTCGAGCAGATGCAAGCGCGTCAGCCGCAAGCCCTGGCGAAGGTGAAGCAGGTGCTGGCCGGTGGAGACGTGCTGCCGGTGGGCCGGGTGAAGGAGCGGCTTGCCTCGGGAGGCGTGCTCATCAACGGGTACGGCCCGACGGAGAACACGACGTTCTCCAGCACGCACCGGATGGAGGGGCCCGATGAAGTAGGCACGACGGTGTCCATCGGTCGGCCGATTCCGAACACGACGGCGTACGTGCTGGACGGGACGATGCGGCCGGTGCCGGTGGGAGTGCCGGGCGAGCTGTACGTGGGCGGAGAGGGTCTGGCCGTCGGATATGTCGGCCGCCCCGAGTTGACAGCGGAGCGCTTCGTCCCGAACCCCTTCGCGGAAGGAGCGCGGCTGTACCGCACGGGCGACGTGGTGCGGTGGCTGAGCAACGGCACGCTGGAGTTCACGGGCCGCAAGGACACGCAGGTGAAGGTGCGGGGCTACCGCATCGAGCTGGGCGAAGTGGAAGCGGCGCTGAGCCAATCCGCCGGAGTCAGTGAGGCCGTGGTGGTGGCCCGAGACGACGGAGCCGAAGGCAAGCGGCTGGTGGCGTACGTGACGGCGCAGGCGGGCGCGGAGCTGGAAGCCAGCGCCCTGCGCAATCACGTGAAGCAGCGGCTGCCGGAGTACATGGTGCCGTCGGCGTACGTGGTGCTGGATGCGCTGCCGCTGACGCCCAACGGCAAGGTCGACCGCAAGGCGCTGCCCGCGCCGGAGGCCCGAAGCCCGGAGCCCGAGCGTTTCGTGGCACCGCGCACGGTTACCGAGCAGAAGCTCGCAGCCATCTTCACCGAGGTGCTGAACACCGCGCAGGTGGGTCTGGACGGAGACTTCTTCGAACTGGGCGGACACTCGCTGCTGGCGACACAGTTGGTGTCACGCGTGCGCGAAGCGTTCCAGGTGGAGCTACCCCTGCGAGACGTCTTCGAATCCCCCACGGTGGAGAAGCTGGCCCTCCGGGTGGAGCAAACCCAGGCGGGAATCGCGGCAGTCCAGGCACCGCCGCTGAAGCGGATGCCGCGCCTGGGCGCGCTGCCACTGTCGTTCGCGCAGCAGCGGCTGTGGTTCCTCGACCAGCTCGAGCCGGGCAGCCCCCTCTACAACATCCCCCTGGCCATCCGGCTGTCGGGTGAGCTGCACGTGGACGCCCTGGAACATGCCCTGCGCGAGCTGGTGCGCAGGCACGAGGTGCTCCGCACGACGTTCCGCACCGAGGGCGGCACGCCGGTGCAGATCATCTCCCATCCTCCCGTGTTCACCTTGATGGTGGTGGACCTGTCCTCGTTTCCCCCGGAACAGGCCGAGGAGGAAGTCCACCGACTGCTCCACGAGGAATCGCTCCGCGCGTTCGACCTCTCCAGCGGTCCACTGCTCCGCACGCGCCTGCTGAAGCGCTCGGAGCAGGAGCACGTGCTGCTCGCGAACATGCACCACATCGTCTCGGACGGTTGGTCCATGGGCGTCATCGTCCGGGAGCTCTCCGCGCTCTACGGAGCGTTCCGCGAAGGGCGGCCCTCACCGTTGCCCGAGCTGGAGGTGCAGTACGCCGACTTCGCCGCCTGGCAGCGCGCCTGGCTGAGAAGTGGCGCGCTTCGACGTCAGCTCGACTGGTGGCGGCAGCAGCTCGCGGGCGCGCCCCAGGTGCTCGCGCTCCCTACCGACCGGCCGCTGCCGGCGATGCAGACCTTCCGGGGAGCCACCGTCCCGGTGCGCCTGTCCCAGGCCACTTCCTCGGCGGTGAAGGCCCTGGCCCAGCGGGAAGGCGCCACGGCCTTCATGGTGCTGCTCGCGGGCTTCCAGGCGCTGTTGTCCCGCTACTCGGGCCAGGATGACCTCGTCGTGGGTGTGCCCGTCGCGGGCCGCAACCGCGCGGAGACGGAAGGGCTCATCGGCTTCTTCGTCAACACGCTGGCGCTGCGGGCCCGTCCGTCCGCGGAGAAGCCGTTCCTCTCCTTGCTGCGGGAGGTGAAGGACGTCGCGCTCGGTGCCTACGCGCACCAGGACGTTCCCTTCGAGCAGCTCGTGGAGGAGCTCCAGCCGGAGCGCAGCCTCGGCCACTCGCCGCTGTTCCAGGTGATGTTCTCCCTGCTGAACACGCCCATGCCGGAGGCGTTGCTGCCCGGGCTCGAAATGAGCGCGATGGACATGGAGCTGGGCGCCGCGAAGTTCTTCCTGACGCTGGCGCTGGAGGACCAGGCGGACGGCTTCGGCGGGGTGTTCGAGTACAACTCCGACCTCTTCGAGCCCGCCACCGTCCAGCGCATGGCCGCGCACTGGGTCACGTTGCTGGAAGCTGCGGTGGCCACGCCGGAGCAGCGCCTGGCCGGATTGCCGCTGCTGTCGTCCGAGGAACGACACCGGCTGCTCGTGGAGTGGAACGACACCTCATTGGAGTACCCCCGCGACACGCCCGTGCACGTGCAGGTGGCGGCGCTCGCGGCCCGCATCCCGGAGGCCGTGGCGCTCTCCTGGGACGAAGGGCAGCTCACCTACGCGGAGCTGATGGCCCGGTCGCGCTCGCTGGCCGGACACCTGCGGAAGCTCGGCGTGGGGCCCGAGGTGCGCGTGGGCCTGTGCGCCCGCCGCTCGCCCGAGATGGTGGTGGGGCTCCTCGCCATCCTGGAGGCAGGTGGTGCCTGGGTGCCGCTGGAGCCGGACGCTCCGAGCGAACGCCTGGCCCTCATGCTGGAGGACGCCAGGCCCGCGGTGCTGCTCACCCAGCGCGCCCTGCGGGACGTGCTGCCCGCGAGCGCGACGCCCGTGGTGTTGCTCGACGAGTACCTGGAGCCAGCGTCCTTCGAGGCGTGGGATTCCGGAGTGGTGGCGGACAACGCCGCCTATGTCCTCTTCACCTCCGGCTCCACGGGCCGTCCCAAGGGCGTGCTCGTCTCCCACCGCGCGCTCGCGCGACACACGGCGTGGTACAGCGCCGCGCTGGCGCTGGGGGGCGAGGACCGGGTGCTGCAGAAGGCCTCGCTCGGCTTCGACGCCTCGGTGCCGGAGGTGCTGGCCACGCTGGTGTCCGGCTCCCGGCTGGTGCTCCCGCCGGCCGAGGCGGAGAGCGACACGGACGCCCTGCTGGCCTCGTTGGAGCGCCTGCGGGTGACGGTGCTCCAACTCGTGCCGTCGCAGCTCCGCGTCCTGCTGGAGGATGCGCGCGTGGAGCGCGCGGCGGGCCTGCGCGTGTTGCTGTCCGGAGGCGAGGCGCTCCCGGTGGAGTTCGTCCGCCAGGTGAATGAGCGCCTGCCGTCCACGCTCTTCGTCAATGCCTATGGGCCCACCGAAACCACCGTCGACGCGACGGCGTGGCTCGGAGGCGATCCGGGCGAAGGCCCCACCGTGCCCATTGGCCGTCCCATCGGGAACACGCGGGCGTACGTGCTGGACACCCGGGGCCAGCCGGTTCCCGCAGGAGTCCCTGGAGAGCTGTTCATCGGCGGCGAGGGGCTGGCGCGCGGCTACGTGGGCCGTCCGGACCTGACGGCGGAGCGCTTCGGGCCGGACACCTTCGGAGGAGATCCGGGCGCACGGCTGTACCGCACCGGAGACCGGGCGCGCTGGCTCGCGGGCGGCACGCTGGAATTCCTGGGCCGGGTGGACACGCAGGTGAAGGTGCGGGGCTACCGCATCGAACTGGCCGAGGTGGAAGCGGTGCTGGCGGAGCACCCGGCCGTGCGCGTCGCGGTGGTGGTGGCGCGCGAGGACGTGCCGGGTGACACGAGGCTCGTGGCCTACGTGGTGCCTCGCGTCTCCAGGACACCAGCCCCGTCCACGGAAGGCGCGGACGGACTGGACGCAGCGGAGCTGCGGACCCACCTGGGCCGGCGCCTGCCACCGCCCATGGTGCCCTCGCGTTTCGTGGTCCTGGCATCCCTGCCACTGCTGCCGAACGGAAAGGTGGACCGCAAGGCCCTGCCCGCGCCGGACGTGGACGTCACCGAGCGCGAGTACATCGCACCGCGTACGCCCACCGAGGAGCTGCTGTCCGGGTTCTTCAGCCGGCTGCTCGGCGTCGAGCGCGTGGGCGTGCACGACGGCTTCTTCGAATTGGGGGGGCACTCGCTGCTGGCGACCCAGCTCGTGTCGAGGGTGCGATCGACGTTCCGGGTGGAGCTGGCGCTGCGAGAGCTGTTTGAAGCGCCGACGGTGGCCGAGCTGGCGCTGCGGGTGGACAAGGCCCAGCGGCGCGGGCCCGGACTGCCGGTGGTGCCCCGGAGTCAGTCGCAGTCACACGCCCGTGAGCTGCCGCTGTCGTTCGCGCAGCAGCGCCTCTGGTTCCTGGATCAGCTCCAGCCCGGGAGCGCCTTCTACAACGTGCCCGCGGGGGTGAAGCTGACCGGGCCGCTGGATGCGCGCGCGTTGGAGTGGAGCTTCGAGGAACTGGTGCGCCGGCATGAATCGCTGCGCACCACGTTCCGCGCCGAGGGCGGCACGCCGGTGCAGGTCATCGCGCCGGAGCCGGAGCTCGCCTTCGCGGTGGTGTCGCTGGAGGAGGTGCCGGAAGCAGGCCGCGACGCGGAGGCGAAGCGGTGGGCCGAGGAGGAGGCCCAACGTCCCTTCGATTTGAAGAAGGGGCCGTTGCTGCGGGCCACGCTCCTGCGCCTGCGCGAACGGGAGCACGTGCTGGTGCTGGTGATGCACCACATCGTGTCGGACGAGTGGTCCATGGGCATCCTCGTGCGTGAGGTGGCGGCGCTCTACGAGGCGCTGGCCCAGGGACAGCGCTCGCCGCTGCCGGAGCTGCCGCTCCAGTACGGCGACTACGCGGTCTGGCAGCACACGTGGCTGAAGGGTGAGGTGCTGGAGACGCAGCTCGCGTACTGGCGCCAGCACTTGGAAGGGGCACCGCGGGCGTTGGAGCTGCCCACGGACAAGCCGCGTCCGGCGATGCAGACGTTCCACGGCGGTCTGCTGGAAGCGATGTGGCCGGCGGAGCTGTGGGCCGCGGTGAAGGCGCTCGGGCAGAAGGAGGGTGCGACGCCCTTCATGGTGTTGCTGGCGGCGTTCCAGACGGTGCTGTCGCGCTACGCAGGGCAGGACGACGTGAGCGTGGGCGCGCCCATCGCGGGCCGTACGCGCGAGGAGACGGAAGGGCTCATCGGCTTCTTCGTCAACACGCTGGTGCTGCGCACGAAGCTGTCGCCCGGACAGAGCTTCCGTGAGCTGCTGGCGCGGGTGCGCGAGGTGACGCTGGGGGCGTACGCGCACCAGGACGTGCCGTTCGAGAAGCTGGTGGAAGAACTCCATCCGGAGCGCGACCTGAGCCGGGGCCCGCTGTTCCAGGTGACGTTGACGTTGCAGAACACCCCCGCGTCCGAGTTCCGTCTGCGGGAGCTGACGCTGAAGGGCATGGACTCCGAGGAGAAGACCTCGAAGTTCGACCTGTCACTGCTGGTCGAAGAGGCGCCGCACGGACTCGCCGTGGCGGTGAACTACAACAGCGACCTGTACGAAGCGCAGACGATGCGCCGGCTGATGGGGCACCTGCGCGTGTTGCTCACGGAGGCGGTCGCGCGTCCGGAGCAGCGGCTGTGGGAACTGCCGCTGATGGAGGCGGCTGAGCAGCAGCGACTGGTAAAGGCCTGGAGCGGCACGGCGGTGGCCTATCCGCGTGACTCCAGCCTGTCTGTTCTCTTTGAAGCGCAGGTGTTGAAGACGCCGGACGCGGTGGCGGTGGAGTACGGGGCGCAGCGGCTGACGTACGGGGAGCTGAACCGACGGGCCAATCAACTGGCGCACCACCTGAAGGGGATGGGAGTAGGGCCCGAGGTGAGGGTGGGCCTGTGCGTGGAGCGCTCGCTGGAGTTGGTGGTGAGCGTGCTGGGCATCCTGAAGGCAGGAGGCGTGTACGTCCCGCTGGATGCCAGCTACCCGCTGGAGCGTTTGGCGTGGATGAAGCGCGAAGCCGGAGTCGCGCTGCTGGTCGCCCAGGAGAAGCTGGCGGACGAGGTGGCGTCGGGCGGCGAGCTGGTGGTGAGCGTGGACACCGAGTGGGGTGCCATCGCGCGCCACCCTGAGAGCAATCCGAGCCCGAGTGCCGGCGGCGGCAACCTGGCGTACGTGATGTTCACGTCGGGAAGCACGGGCCAGCCGAAGGGCGTGGGCGTGCCGCACCGGGCGGTGTCGCGGCTGGTGCTGGGAACGGACTTCGCGCGCTTCGGGCCAGAGGAGGTGTGGCTGCAGTTGGCACCCATCTCCTTCGACGCGTCGACGTTGGAAGTGTGGGGCGCGCTGCTGCACGGAGCGAAGCTGGTGGTGTACCCGGCGGGAACGCCGTCGCTGGAGGAGCTGGGCCGTAAGCTGGAGGAGGCGGGCATCACGTCGCTGTGGCTGACGGCGGCGCTCTTCGAGCAGATGCAGGCGCGGCAGCCGCAGGCCCTGGCGAAGGTGAAGCAGGTGCTGGCCGGAGGAGACGTGCTGCCGGTGGGCCGCGTGAAGGAGCGGCTTGCCGCAGGCGGCGTGCTCATCAACGGATATGGCCCGACGGAGAACACGACGTTCTCCAGCACGCACCGGATGGAGGGGCCCGAAGAGGCAGGCACGACGGTGTCCATCGGTCAGCCCATCCAGAACACGACGGCGTACGTGCTGGACGGAGCGATGCAGCCAGTACCGGTGGGAGTGCCCGGTGAGCTGTACGTGGGCGGAGAGGGCTTGGCTGTCGGATACGTCGGCCGCCCAGAACTGACGGCGGAGCGCTTCGTCCCCAATCCCTTCGCGGAAGGAGCACGGCTGTACCGCACGGGAGACATGGTGCGGTGGCTGAGCGACGGCACGCTGGAGTTCGTGGGCCGCAGGGACACGCAGGTGAAGGTGCGGGGCTACCGCATCGAGCTGGGCGAAGTGGAATCGGCGTTGAGCCAGTCCGTCGGAGTCAGTGAGGCCGTGGTGGTGGCCCGAGACGACGGAGCCGAGGGCAAGCGGCTGGTGGCATACGTGACGGTCCGCGCAGGAGCGGAACTGGAAGCCAGCGAGCTTCGGAGTCACGTGAAGCAGCGGTTGCCGGAGTACATGGTGCCGTCGGCGTACGTGGTGCTGGATGCACTGCCCCTGACGCCCAACGGCAAGGTGGACCGCAAGGCCCTGCCCGCACCGGACGCGGAGGGCACTGCGAGCGCGCGGTTCATTCCACCGCGCACGACCATCGAGCAGAAGCTGGCAGCCATCTTCGCCGAAGTGCTGAAGGTGGAGCGCGTCGGTCTGGACGGAGACTTCTTCGAACTGGGCGGTCACTCGCTGCTGGCGACACAGCTGGTATCTCGTGTGCGCGAAGTGTTCCAGGTGGAGCTGCCGCTCCGGGACGTCTTCGAATCCCCCACGGTCGAGAAGCTGTCCCGGTGGCTGGAAGGCGTGCTCACCCTCGCGCCGGGCCTCCAGGTGCCACCGCTGAAGCGGGTGCCGCGCACGGACGCGCTGCCACTGTCGTTCGCGCAGCAGCGGCTGTGGTTCCTGGATCAGCTGGAGCCAGGCAGCCCGTCCTACAACATCCCGGTGGCGGTGAAGTTGACGGGAACGGTGCGGGTCGACGCGCTGGAGCACGCCTTCGACGCGTTGGTACATCGCCATGAATCCCTGCGCACGACGTTCCATGCCGAGGGCGGAGCGCCCGTGCAGCGCACCTCCCAGGACTCGCGGGTGCGGCTGCCCGTCGTGGACCTGAGTGGACTGCCAGCGGCCGAGCGCACCACGGAGGCGCAGCGTCGGGTCGGCCAGGAGGCCTCGCTCCCGTTCAGTCTGGAGCAGGGGCCGCTGCTGCGCACGGTGCTGCTGAAGCTGTCGGAGCAGGAGCACGTGCTGGTGCTGGTGATGCACCACATTGTGTCGGACGGCTGGTCGATGGGCGTCCTCGTCCGCGAGGTGGCCGCGCTCTACGAGGCGTGCTCGCAGGGCCTGCCGTCGCCGCTGCCCGAGCTTCCCCTCCAGTACGCGGACTACGCGGTGTGGCAGCGCGAGTGGCTCCAGGGCGAGGTGCTGGAAGCCCAGCTTGCCTGGTGGAAGGAACAGATCCAGGGAGCGCCCCGTGCGTTGGAGCTTCCGACGGACAGACCGCGCCCCGCGGTCCAGACGTTCCGGGGCGACAGCCGCGACGTCCGGTGGCCCCATGCGCTGTGGGAATCGGTCAAGACGCTCGCGCACCGGGAGGGCTCGACGCCCTTCATGGTGGTGCTGGCGGCGTTCCAGACGGTGCTGTCGCGGTACTCGGGACAGGACGACGTGTGCGTGGGTTCTCCCATCGCCAATCGCACCCGGGCCGAGACAGAAGGGCTCATCGGCTTCTTCATCAACACCCTGGTGCTGCGGGCACGGCTCGGTGGCAACCCCACGTTCCGTGAGCTGCTGGCGCAGGTGCGGGAGACGACGCTCGGGGCGTATGCGCATCAGGACATCCCCTTCGAGCGGCTGGTGGAGGAACTCAAGCCAGACCGCGACCTGAGCCGCAGTCCGCTCTTCCAGGTGATGTTCATCCTGCAGAACACGCCCACGGTGGAGCTGCGCCTGCCGGGCCTCACCCTGGAGGGGATGGACGGGGAGGCCCGGACGTCGAAGTTCGACCTGACGCTGGAGCTGACCGAGACGCCGCAAGGGCTCTCGGTCAGCGCCGTGTACAACAGCGACCTCTTCGAGCCCGGGACGATGGACCGGCTGCTCGGGCACCTGCGCGTACTGCTGGAGGCCGCCCTGCGGACTCCCGACGTCCGGCTGGCGGAGCTGCCGCTGCTGGGCGAGGACGAGCAGCGCCGGGTGCTCGTGGCGTGGAACGACACCCGCACTCCCTTCGCGCCCGCTACCGTCCAGGCCCTCTTCGAGGCTCAGGTGGAGCGGACCCCGGATGCGCTCGCCGTCGTGGCCGAGGACTCGCGCCTGACGTACCGCGAGCTGAACCTACGAGCCAACCAGTTGGCGCACCACCTGCGCTCGCTGGGCGTAGGCCCGGACGTCGTGGTGGGCCTGTACCTGGACCGCTCGGCCAGTGCCCTGGTGGGCCTGTGGGGCATCCTCAAGTCAGGCGGCGCCTACGTGCCCCTGGACCTCGCGTTTCCCGCTGAACGCCTCCGGGGTGTGCTCGCGGACGCGGGGGCGCGGGTGCTCGTCACGCAGTCGGCGCTGGCGGAAGCCCTGGGCTGGGACGGCGGAGCGGTGATCCGCCTGGATGCGGACGCGGGCCGCCTGATGGAGCGGAGTGAAGGCAGCCCGGTGCCCACGGCGGCCCCGGAGAACCTCGCCTACGTCATCTTCACATCCGGCTCCACGGGCCGACCGAAGGGCGTGGCCATCGAGCACCGGCAGCTCGTCAACTACGTACAAGGCGTGTCGCAACGGCTGGAGCTTCCGGAAGGCGCGTCGTTCGCCTCCGTGTCCACGCTGGCCGCGGACCTGGGCCACACCGCCGTGTTCCCGACGCTCTGCCGTGGTGGCGCGCTGCACCTCGTGTCGCGCGAGCGTGCGTCGGATCCGTCCGCGCTGGCCGCGCTCTTCGAGCACGAGTCGGTGGACTGCCTGAAGATCGTCCCCGCGCACCTGCAGGCGCTCCTGGCGTCCGGGAACCCCGAGCGGGTGTTGCCGCGCCAGCGCCTGGTGCTGGGCGGCGATGTCTCCGACTGGGCGCTGATCGACCGGGTGCACGCGCTGTCGCCGGAGCTGGTGGTGTTCAACCACTACGGGCCCACCGAGACGACGGTGGGCGTGCTCACGCAGCGGGTGGAGCGCGGCACGGAGGGGCGCGTGTCCGCGTCCGTACCGCTCGGCCGGCCCATTCCCAATGCGCGCATCTACGTCCTGGACGCGCACCTGCGCCCGGTGCCCGCGGGCATCCCGGGAGAGCTGTGCATTGGCGGGAGCGCGGTGGGCCGGGGATACCTGGGCCGCCCGGACCTGACGGCCGAGCGCTTCGTGCCGGATGCGCACTCGGACGTGCCGGGAGCGCGGATGTACCGCACGGGGGATCGGGTCCGCCTGCTGGCGGAGGGCCGGGTGGAGTTCCTCGGTCGCGTGGATCACCAGCTCAAGGTCCGCGGCTACCGCGTGGAGCCGGGAGAGGTGGAAGCCGCGCTGGAGCGGCACCCCGACGTGCGTGAGGCGGTGGTGGTCGCGCGCGAGGCCGTGACGGGCGGCAAGCGCCTGGTGGCGTACGCCGTGCCGAAGCCGGGCCGGTCCCTGGAGGCCGAGGCCCTCCGCGACTACCTGGGCCGCACGCTGCCCGACTATATGGTGCCGCAGGCCTTCGTGGTGCTGGAGGCGCTGCCCCTGACGCCCAACGGCAAGGTGGACCGGGGAGCGCTGCCGGCACCGGACTTCCAGGCCACGGAGCCAGAGGCCTTCGTCGCACCGCGCACGGCCACGGAAAAGGTCCTGGCGGGTCTCTTCGCGGAGGTCCTGGGGCTGGAGCGGGTGGGCGTCCACGCCGGCTTCTTCGAGCTGGGTGGGCACTCACTGTTGGCGACGCAGGCCATCTCACGGATCCGGGGTGCCTTCGGGATCGAGCTGCCCCTGCGGGAACTCTTCGAAGCGCCGACGGTGGCGATGCTCGCCGAACGGGTGGATCGCTCGGCGCGGTCCGACGCGGCTTTCGTGGCGCCTCCGCTGAAGCCGAGGGCGGACCGCAAGGCCGTCCTGCCGCTGTCGTTCGCGCAGCAGCGGCTGTGGTTCCTGGAGCAGCTCGCCTCCGGCAGTGCCTTCTACAATGTGCCGGCGGTGGTGAGGCTGACGGGGCCGCTGGATGTGGTCGCACTGGAGCGTGGGTTTGAAGCGCTGGTGCGCCGCCACGAATCCCTGCGGACGACGTTCCGCTCCGAGGGCGGTCTGCCCGTGCAGGTCATTTCGCCCGCGGGCCGGGTCGCGCTGGAGTTGGTGGATCTGGGTGGATTGCCGGGAGCCGAGCGTGAGCAGGAGGCCCGGCGCCGCGCGGAAGCCGAGTCCCTCCGACCGTTCGACCTGGAGAAGGGGCCGCTGCTGCGGACCACCCTGCTGCGGCTCGGGAGTCAGGAGCACGTGCTGGTGCTGATGATGCACCACATCGTGTCGGACGGCTGGTCGATGAACGTGCTCGTCCGCGAGGTGGCCGCGCTCTACGAGGCCTTCTCGCTGGGGCGTGCGGCGCCGCTGCCGGAGCTCGCGGTGCAGTACGCGGACTACGCGGTCTGGCAGCGCGAGTGGCTGAAGGGCGAGGTCCTGGAGGCTCAGCTCGGCTACTGGAAGCAGCGGCTGGAGGGAGCCCCGGCCGCGCTGGAGTTGCCCACGGACAAGCCACGTCCGGCGGTGCAGACGTATCGCGGAGAGCTGCGGCATGTGCTGTGGCCCAGGGCGCTGTGGCGTGACCTGGAGGTGCTCGGCCGGCGTGAGCGGGCAACCCCGTTCATGGTGTTGCTGGCGGCGTTCCAGACGGTGCTGTCGCGCTACGCGGGGCAGGAGGACGTGAGCGTGGGCGCGCCCATCGCGGGGCGCACGCACGGGGAGACGGAGGGGCTGATCGGCTTCTTCGCCAACATGCTGGTGCTGCGAGCGAAGCTGACGCCCGGGCAGAGCTTCCGTGAGCTGCTGGCGCGGACGCGTGAGGCGACGCTGGGCGCGTACGCGCACCAGGAGGTGCCGTTCGAGAAGCTGGTGGAGGAACTGCGACCCGAGCGTGACTTGAGCCGCAGTCCGCTGTTCCAGGTGACGTTGACGCTGCAGAACACGCCAGTGACGGAGGTGAAGCTCGCGCGGGGGCTGCGACTCGCGGGAGTGGAGTCGGAAGGGAAGACGTCGAAGTTCGACCTGTCACTGGTGGTGGAGGAGGTGCCGCAAGGCGTGGTGGCGGCGGTGAACTACAACAGCGACCTGTACGAAGCCGCGACGATGCAGCGCCTGTTGGGGCATCTGCGCGTGTTGCTCGAAGAGGCGGTGAGGACGCCAGAGAAGCGGCTGCGGGAACTGCCGCTGATGGAGGCGGCTGAGCAGCAGCGGCTGGTGCGGGAGTGGAGTGGCAGTGCGGCGGAGTACCCGCGAGAGAGGTCGCTGCCGGAGCTGTTCGAAGCGCAGGTGTTGAAGACGCCGGAAGCGGTGGCCGTGGAGTACGAAGGCGAGCGGCTGACGTACGGAGAGCTGAACCGGCGGGCCAACCAGCTGGCGCACCACTTGCGGTTGATGGGAGTGGGGCCCGAGGTAAGGGTGGGCCTGTGCGTGGAGCGCTCGCTGGAGCTGGTGGTGAGTGTGCTGGGCATCCTGAAGGCGGGAGGCGTGTACGTCCCGCTGGATGCGAGCTACCCGCTGGAGCGCCTCTCGTGGATGAAGCGCGAAGCCGGAGTCGCGCTGCTGGTCGCCCAGGAGAAGCTGGCGGACGAGGTGGCGTCGGGTGGCGAGCTGGTGGTGAGCGTGGACACCGAGTGGGGTGCCATCGCGCGCCATCCTGAGAGCAATCCGAGCCCGAGTGTCGTCGGCGGCAATCTGGCGTACGTGATGTTCACGTCGGGAAGCACGGGCCAGCCCAAGGGCGTAGGCGTGCCGCACCGGGCGGTGTCCCGACTGTTGCTGGGAACGGACTTCGCGCACTTCGGACCGGAAGAGGTGTGGCTGCAACTGGCCCCCATCTCGTTTGACGCCTCGACGCTGGAGGTGTGGGGCGCGCTGCTGCACGGGTCGAAGCTGGTGGTGTACCCGGCGGGGACGCCGTCGCTGGAGGAGTTGGGCCGCAAGCTGGAGCAGGCAAGCATCACGTCGCTGTGGCTGACGGCGGCGCTCTTCGAGCAGATGCAGGCGCGGCAGCCACAAGCCCTGGCGAAGGTGAAGCAGGTGCTGGCCGGAGGAGACGTGCTGCCGGTGGGCCGCGTGAAGGAGCGGCTTGCCGCAGGCGGCGTGCTCATCAACGGGTACGGCCCGACGGAGAACACGACGTTCTCCAGCACGCACCGGATGGAGACGGCGGAGGAAGTGGGCACGACGGTGTCCATCGGCCGGCCGATTCCGAACACGACGGCATACGTGTTGGACGCGACGATGCAGCCGGTGCCGGTGGGAGTGCCGGGCGAGCTGTACGTGGGCGGAGAGGGCTTGGCCGTCGGATATGTCGGCCGCCCCGAGTTGACCGCGGAGCGCTTCGTCCCGAACCCCTTCACGGAAGGAGCACGGCTGTACCGCACGGGGGACATGGTGCGGTGGCTGAGCAGCGGCACGCTGGAGTTCACAGGCCGCAAGGACACGCAGGTGAAGGTGCGGGGCTACCGCATCGAGCTGGGTGAAGTGGAATCGGCGCTGAGCCAACTCGCCGGAGTCAGCGAGGCCGTGGTGGTGGCCCGAGACGACGGAGCCGAAGGCAAGCGACTGGTGGCGTACGTGACTGCGGAGGAGGGCGCGGAGCTGGAGGCCAGCGCCCTGCGCAATCACGTGAAGCAGTGGCTGCCGGAGTACATGGTGCCGTCGGCGTACGTGGTGCTGGACGCGCTGCCGCTGACGCCCAACGGCAAGGTGGACCGCAAGGCGCTGCCCGCGCCGGAGGCCCGAAGCCCGGAGCCCGAGCGCTTCGTGGCACCGCGCACGGACACCGAGCAGAAGCTGGCGGCCATCTTCGCCAACGTGCTGAACGTCGAGCACATCAGCCTGGACGGAGACTTCTTCGAACTGGGCGGGCACTCACTGCTGGCGACGCAGTTGGTGTCGAGGGTGAGGGAAGAGTTGCGTGTGGAGCTCCCCCTGCGCGACGTCTTCGAGGCGTCCACGGTGGAGAAGCTGGCCCTGCGCATCGAAGAGAAACTTGGGCAGGAGGAGTCCGCGGTCCGAGCACCGCCACTGAGGGGAGCGCCTCGGGACAAGCCACTGCCGTTGTCGTTCGCGCAGCAGCGGCTGTGGTTCCTGGATCAACTGGAGCCGGGCAGTTCCTTCTACAACGTGCCCTCGGTGGTGAAACTCACGGGGCGCCTGGACACCACGGCGCTGGAGACCAGCTTCCGCGAGCTGGTACGCCGGCACGAATCGCTGCGCACGACGTTCCGCGCAGAGGGCGGCGAGCCGGTGCAGGTCATCGCGGAGGCGCCGGCCCAATCCTTCCTTCTGCTCGATGTCAGCGAGCTGGCTGCGGAGCGTGACGCCACGGCGCAGCGGTGGGTCGAAGAGGAGATCCAGCGCCCGTTCAACCTGGAGCAGGGCCCGCTGTTGAGGGCGACGCTGCTGAGGCTGACGGAGGAAGAGCACGTGCTGGTGCTGGTGATGCACCACATCGTGTCGGACGGCTGGTCGATGGGTGTGCTGGTGAGGGAAGTGGTGGCGCGGTACGAGGCGCATTCGCAGGGCCGTGCCTCGCCGCTGCCGGAGTTGCCGGTGCAGTACGCGGACTACGCGGTGTGGCAGCGGGAGTGGCTGAAGGGCGAAGTGCTGGAGGCGCAGCTTTCGTGGTGGAAGCACCAGCTAGAGGGAGCGCCGCGAGCGCTGGAGTTGCCGACGGACAAGCCGCGTCCGGCGGTGCAGACGTACCGGGGAGACACGAGGCCGGTGCAGTGGCCGAGGGCGCTGTGGGAGTCGGTGAAGGGGCTTGCGCAGAGGGAGAACGCAACGCCCTTCATGGTGCTGCTGGCGGCGTTCCAAACGGTGCTGGGGAGGTACGCGGGGCAGGAGGACGTGAGCGTGGGCTCGGCCATCGCGAACCGCACGAGGGCGGAGACGGAGGGGCTGATTGGCTTCTTCGTGAACACGCTGGTGTTGAGGGCGAAGCTGAAGCCGGAGGAGAGCTTCCGGCAGTTGCTGGCGCAGGTGCGGGAGACGACGCTGGGTGCGTACGCGCACCAGGAAGTGCCATTCGAGAGACTGGTGGAGGAGCTGCAACCGGAGCGTGACTTGAGCCGGGGCCCGCTCTTCCAGGTGATGTTCGTGCTGCAGAACGCGCCGGGCTCGGCGGTGAGCCTGCCGGGGCTGAAGCTGGAGGCGGCGGAGTCGTCAGGCAAGACGGCGAAGTTCGACCTGACGCTGGGTCTGGGCGAATCGGAAGAGGGCCTGTCGGGCGCGCTGGAGTTCAACAGCGACTTGTTCGAGGGCCGCACGGTGGAGCGGTTGCTGGGGCACCTGCGCGTATTGCTCGAAGAGGCGGTGCGGGCGCCGGAGAAGCGGTTGTGGGAACTGCCGCTGATGGGTCCGGAGGAGCAGCAGCGGCTGGTGAAGGCCTGGAGCGGAACGGCAGCGGAGTATCCGCGTGACTCCAGTCTGCAAGTCCTCTTCGAGGCGCAGGTACAGAGGACGCCGGAAACAGTGGCGGTGGAGTACGGAGCGCAGCGGCTGACGTACGGGGAGCTGAACCGAAGGGCCAACCAACTGGCGCACCACTTGCGGTTGATGGGAGTGGGGCCCGAGGTGAGGGTGGGCCTGTGCGTGGAGCGCTCGCTGGAGCTGGTGGTGAGCGTGCTGGGCATCCTGAAGGCGGGAGGCGCGTACGTCCCGCTGGATGCGAGCTACCCGCTGGAGCGATTGCGGTGGATGCAGCGAGAGGCCGGGGTAGCGCTGCTGGTCGGCCAACAGAAGCTGCTCCAGCCCATGGGCCTCACAGAAGGCACATCGGTGGTGAACGTGGACACCGAGTGGGACACGCTCATCGCAAGCCAGCCCGTGAGCAACCTGCCTGCCCAAGTGGGCGGGGGGAGCCTGGCGTACGTGATGTTCACGTCGGGAAGCACGGGCCAGCCGAAGGGCGTGGGCGTGCCGCACCGGGCGGTGTCGCGGCTGGTGCTGGGAACGGACTTCGCGCGCTTCGGACCGGAAGAGGTGTGGCTGCAACTGGCCCCCATCTCCTTCGACGCCTCGACGCTGGAGGTGTGGGGCGCGCTGCTGCACGGAGCGAAGCTGGTGGTGTACCCGGCGGGGACGCCGTCACTGGAGGAGTTGGGCCGCAAGCTGGAGGAGGCGGGCATCACGTCGCTGTGGCTGACGGCGGCGCTCTTCGAGCAGATGCAGGCGCGGCAGCCGCAAGCCCTGGCGAAGGTGAAGCAGGTGCTGGCTGGAGGAGACGTGCTGCCGGTGGGCCGCGTGAAGGAGCGGCTTGCCTCCGGGGGCATGCTCATCAACGGGTACGGCCCGACGGAGAACACGACGTTCTCCAGCACGCACCGGATGGAGGGGCCCGATGAAGTAGGCACGACGGTGTCCATCGGCCGACCCATCCGGAACACGACGGCGTACGTTCTGGACGGGACGATGCAGCCGGTGCCGGTGGGAGTGCCGGGTGAGCTGTACGTGGGCGGAGAGGGCCTGGCCCGTGGATACGTGGGCCGGCCGGAGCTGACGGCGGAGCGTTTCGTCCCGAATCCCTTCGGCCAAGGCGACCGGCTGTACCGCACGGGAGACATGGCGCGGTGGCAGGACG
The DNA here is from genome assembly GCF_003612065.1 of Corallococcus sp. CA047B. Classification (NCBI taxonomy): domain Bacteria; kingdom Pseudomonadati; phylum Myxococcota; class Myxococcia; order Myxococcales; family Myxococcaceae; genus Corallococcus; species Corallococcus sp. CA047B. The sequence continues at coordinate 33,298 of NZ_RAWD01000002.1, read as the reverse complement.
ACGGGCGTCTGGAGTTCCTGGGCCGTAAGGACACGCAGGTGAAGGTGCGGGGCTACCGCATCGAGCTGGGCGAAGTGGAAGCGGCGCTGAGCCAATCCGCCGGAGTCAGCGAGGCCGTGGTGGTGGCCCGAGACGACGGAGCCGAGGGCAAGCGGCTGGTGGCATACGTGACGGCCCGCGCAGGAGCGGAGTTGGAGGCCAGCGAGCTTCGAAGTCACGTGAAGCAGCGGCTGCCGGAGTACATGGTGCCGTCGGCGTACGTGGTGCTGGACGCGCTACCGCTGACGCCCAACGGCAAAGTGGACCGCAAGGCCCTGCCCGCACCGGCAGCGGCGCATCGCACGACCGGCTCCGACTACGAGGCCCCCCGTACGCCCACCGAGGAACTGCTGGCGGGCCTCTATTCCCAGGTGCTGCGAGTCGAGCGCATCGGTTCGAAGGATCACTTCTTCGAGCTGGGTGGGCACTCGCTGCTGGCAACGCAGGTGATTTCGCGGATCCGCGGCGCCTTCGGCATCGAACTGCCTCTCCGGGAGCTGTTCGAAGCGCCCACGGTGGCGGCCCTGGCCGAGCGCATCGACGAGGCCACTCGTGCGGGCCAGTCGCTCACGGCTCCACCGCTGAAGCAGCGCGTGGACCGCGAGGCGGCCCTGCCGCTGTCGTTCGCGCAGCAGCGGCTGTGGTTCCTGGATCAGATGGAACCAGGCAGTGCCTTCTACAACGTGCCCGCGGTGGTGCGGGTCGAGGGTGTCCTGGAGACCGAAGTGCTCCGGCGGAGCTTCGAGGAACTCGTGCGCCGCCACGAGTCGCTGCGGACGACGTTCAGTACCCAGAACGCAAAGCCCGTCCAGATCATCACGTCGGAGCCGGTGCTGGCCTTCCGACTGGTGGAGCTGGGGCCCGTGCCGGAAGGACTCCGTGCGGCGGAGGCCACGCGTCTGGCGGAGCAGGAATCGCACCAGCCGTTCGATCTGGAGCGTGGCCCGCTGCTGCGAGTGACGCTGCTGAAGCTGTCAAAGGAGGAGCACGTGCTGGTGCTGGTGATGCACCACATCGTGTCGGATGGCTGGTCGATGAACGTCCTCGTGCGAGAAGTGGCCGCGCTGTACGAGGCCTTCTCGCTGGGACGTCCGGCGCCGTTGCCGGAGCTCGCAGTGCAGTACGCGGACTACGCGGTGTGGCAGCGCGAGTGGTTGAAGGGCGAGGTCCTGGAGGCGCAGCTCGACTACTGGAAGCGGCGGTTGGAGGGCGCGCCGCGAGCACTGGAGCTGCCCACCGACCGGCCGCGTCCGGCGGTGCAGACCTTCCGCGGAGGGCACTTCGAACACCAGTGGTCCAAGCCGCTGTGGGAACGCGCGAAGGCCCTGGCACAGAGAGAAGGCGCGACACCGTTCATGGTGGTGCTGGCGGCGTTCCAGACGGTGCTGTCGCGCTACTCGGAGCAGGAGGATGTGAGCGTGGGCGCGCCCATCGCGGGGCGCACGCAGGGTGAGACGGAAGGGCTGATCGGCTTCTTCGCCAACATGCTGGTGCTGCGAGCGAAGCTGACGCCCGGGCAGAGCTTCCGTGAGCTGTTGGCGCAGACGCGCGAGGCGACCCTGGGCGCCTACGCGCACCAGGAGGTGCCGTTCGAGAAGCTGGTGGAGGAACTGCAGCCGGAGCGTGACCTGAGCCGGGGTCCACTCTTCCAGGTGACGTTGACGCTGCAGAACACGCCAGTGACGGAGGTGAAGCTGGCGCAGGGACTGACGCTTTCCGGATTGGAGTCGGAAGGGAAGACGTCGAAGTTCGACCTGTCGCTGGTGGTGGAGGAGGTGCCGCAAGGCGTGGTGGCGGCGGTGAACTACAACAGCGACCTGTTCGATGCAGAGACGATGCATCGGCTGTTGGAGCACCTGCGGGTGCTGCTGGATGCGGCGGTCGAGCAGCCCGAGAAGCGGCTGTGCGAACTGCCGCTGATGGGTCAGGAAGAGCGGCAGCGGTTGGTGCGGGAGTGGGGTGGCACGCCAGCGGAGTACCCGCGTGACTCCAGTCTGCACGGCCTCTTCGAAGCGCAGGTGTCGAAGACGCCGGAAGCGGTGGCCGTGGAGTACGAAGGCGAGCGGCTGACGTACGGAGAGCTGAACCGACGGGCCAACCAACTGGCGCACCACCTGCGGGGAATGGGAGTAGGGCCCGAGGTGAGGGTGGGCCTGTTCGTGGAGCGCTCGCTGGAGCTGGTGGTGAGTGTGCTGGGCATCCTGAAAGCGGGAGGCGTGTACGTCCCGCTGGATGCAAGCTACCCGCTGGAGCGCCTCTCGTGGATGAAGCGCGAAGCCGGAGTCGCGCTGCTGGTCGCCCAGGAGAAGCTGGCGGACGAAGTCGCGTCGGGTGGCGAGCTGGTGGTGAGCGTGGACACCGAGTGGGGTGCCATCACGCGCCACCCTGAGAGCAACCCGAGCCCGAGTGTCGTCGGCGGCAATCTGGCGTACGTGATGTTCACGTCGGGAAGCACGGGCCAGCCGAAGGGCGTGGGCGTGCCGCACCGGGCGGTGTCGCGGCTGGTGCTGGGAACGGACTTCGCGCGCTTCGGACCGGAAGAGGTGTGGCTGCAACTGGCCCCCATCTCCTTCGATGCGTCGACGCTGGAGGTGTGGGGCGCGCTGCTGCACGGGTCGAAGCTGGTGGTGTACCCGGCGGGGACGCCGTCGCTGGAGGAGCTGGGCCGCAAGCTGGAGGAGGCGGGCATCACGTCGCTGTGGCTGACGGCGGCGCTCTTCGAGCAGATGCAAGCGCGTCAGCCGCAAGCCCTGGCGAAGGTGAAGCAGGTGCTGGCTGGAGGAGACGTGCTGCCGGTGGGCCGGGTGAAGGAGCGGCTTGCCTCGGGAGGCGTGCTCATCAACGGGTACGGCCCGACGGAGAACACGACGTTCTCCAGCACGCACCGGATGGAGACGGCGGAGGAAGTGGGCACGACGGTGTCCATCGGCCGACCCATCCGGAACACGACGGCGTACGTGCTGGATGGGACGATGCAGCCGGTGCCGGTGGGCGTACCCGGTGAGCTGTACGTGGGCGGAGAGGGCCTGGCGCGAGGCTACCTGGGACAGCCCGGGTTGACCGCGGAGCGCTTCGTCCCGAATCCCTTCGCGGAAGGGGCACGGCTGTACCGCACGGGCGACGTGGTGCGGTGGCTGAGCAACGGCACGTTGGAGTTCACGGGCCGCAAGGACACGCAGGTGAAGGTGCGGGGCTACCGCATCGAACTGGGTGAAGTGGAATCGGCGCTGAGCCAATCCGCCGGAGTCAGCGAAGCGGTGGTGGTGGCCCGGGACGACGGAGCCGAAGGCAAGCGGCTGGTGGCATACGTGACGGCTCGCGCAGGAGCGGAGTTGGAGGCCAGCGAGCTTCGGAGTCACGTGAAGCAGCGGCTGCCGGAGTACATGGTGCCGTCGGCGTACGTGGTGCTGGATGCACTGCCGCTGACGCCGAACGGCAAGGTGGACCGCAGGGCCCTGCCTGCGCCCGACGTGGCGGGGACGGCCCTCGCGCGATTCGTGGCGCCGCGCACGGTGACCGAGGAGAAGCTGGCAGCCATCTTCGCTGAAGTGCTGATGGTGGAGCGCGTCGGCCTGGACGGAGATTTCTTCGAACTCGGCGGTCACTCGCTGCTGGCGACACAGCTGGTGTCTCGCGTGCGCGAGGCGTTCCAGGTGGAGCTGCCGCTGCGCGACATCTTCGAAGCCCCCACGGTGGAGAAGCTGGCGCACCAACTGGAGCGCACGTCAGGGCCTGGATTGGCAGTGCACGGGCCGCCGTTGGTTCGGGCCTTGCGCGAGGGGGCTCTGCCCTTGTCGTTCGCGCAGCAGCGGCTGTGGTTCCTGGATCAGCTGGAGCCAGGAAGCTCCTTCTACAACGTGCCCGTGGCGGTGAAGCTCACGGGGACGCTCGACATTGAAGCGCTGGAGCGGAGCTTCGACGACCTCGTGCGCAGGCACGAATCGCTCCGCACCACGTTCCACACCGAGGGCGGGTCGCCCGTCCAGGTCATCGCCGCCAGGTCTCAGGCCCGGCTGAAGGTGGTGGAGCTGAGGACGCTGCCCGCCTCCGAGCGTGCGCTGGAGGCGAAGCGCCTCGCGGAACAAGAAGCCGTGCGCCCGTTCAGTCTGGAGCAGGGCCCGCTGTTGAGGGCGACGCTGCTGAGGCTGACGGAGGAAGAGCACGTGTTGGTGCTGGTGATGCACCACATCGTGTCGGACGGCTGGTCGATGGGTGTGCTGGTGAGGGAAGTGGTGGCGCTGTACGAGGCACATTCGCAGGGCCGTGCCTCGCCACTGCCGGAGTTGCCGGTGCAGTACGCGGACTACGCGGTGTGGCAGCGGGAGTGGCTGAAGGGCGAAGTGCTGGAGGCGCAGCTTTCGTGGTGGAAGCACCAGCTAGAGGGAGCGCCGCGAGCGCTGGAGTTGCCGACGGACAAGCCGCGCCCGGCGGTGCAGACGTACCGGGGAGACACGAGACCGGTGCAGTGGCCGAGGGCGCTGTGGGAGTCGGTGAAGGGGCTTGCGCAGCGGGAGAACGCAACGCCCTTCATGGTGATGCTGGCGGCGTTCCAGGCGGTGCTGGGGAGGTACGCGGGGCAGGAGGACGTGAGCGTGGGCTCTGCCATCGCGAACCGCACGAGGGCGGAGACGGAGGGGCTGATTGGCTTCTTCGTGAACACGCTGGTGTTGAGGGCGAAGCTGAAGCCGGAGGAGAGCTTCCGGCAGTTGCTGGCGCAGGTGCGGGAGACGACGCTGGGTGCGTACGCGCACCAGGAAGTGCCATTCGAGAGACTGGTGGAGGAGCTGCAACCGGAGCGTGACTTGAGCCGGGGCCCGCTCTTCCAAGTGATGTTCGTGCTGCAGAACGCGCCGGGCTCAGCGGTGAGCCTGCCGGGGCTGAAGCTGGAGGCGGCGGAGTCGTCAGGCAAGACGGCGAAGTTCGACCTGACGCTGGGCCTGGGCGAATCGGAAGAAGGCCTGTCGGGCGGTCTGGAGTTCAACAGCGATCTGTTTGAAGCCGAGACGATGGATCGGCTGCTGGCTCACCTGCGCGTGCTGTTGGAGGCAGCGATCGCCAACCCCGAAACGCGGCTGTGGGAACTGCCGCTGATGGGTCACGAAGAGCAGCAGCGATTGGTGAAGGCCTGGAGCGGCAGGGCGGCGGAGTACCCACGCGAGAAGTCGCTGCCGGAGCTGTTCGAAGCGCAGGCGCTGAAGACGCCGGAAGCAGTGGCGGTGGAGTACGGAGCGCAGCGGCTGACGTATGCGCAGCTCAACCTGCGGGCCAACCAACTGGCGCACCACCTGAAGGGGATGGGAGTAGGGCCCGAGGTGAGGGTGGGCCTGTGCGTGGAGCGCTCGCTGGAGCTGGTGGTGAGCGTGCTGGGTATCCTGAAGGCGGGAGGTGCGTACGTCCCGCTGGATGCGAGCTACCCGCTGGAGCGATTGCGGTGGATGCAGCGAGAGGCCGGGGTGACGCTGCTCGTCGGCCAACAGAAGCTGCTCCAGCCCATGGGCCTCACAGAAGGCACATCGGTGGTGAACGTGGACACCGAGTGGGACACGCTCATCGCAAGCCAGCCCGTGAGCAACTTGCCTGCCCAAGTGGGCGGGGGGAATCTGGCGTACGTGATGTTCACATCGGGAAGCACGGGCCAGCCGAAGGGCGTGGGCGTGCCGCACCGGGCGGTGTCGCGGCTGGTGCTGGGAACGGACTTCGCGCACTTCGGACCGGAAGAGGTGTGGCTGCAACTGGCACCCATCTCCTTCGACGCCTCGACGCTGGAAGTGTGGGGCTCGCTGCTGCACGGGTCGAAGCTGGTGGTGTACCCGGCGGGGACGCCGTCGCTGGAGGAGTTGGGTCGCAAGCTGGAGGAGGCGGGCATCACGTCGCTGTGGCTGACGGCGGCGCTCTTCGAGCAGATGCAGGCGCGTCAGCCGCAAGCCCTTGCGAACGTGAAGCAGGTGCTGGCCGGTGGAGACGTGCTGCCAGTGGGCCGCGTGAAGGAGCGGCTTGCCTCGGGAGGCGTGCTCATCAACGGATACGGCCCGACGGAGAACACGACGTTCTCCAGCACGCACCGGATGGAGAGACCCGAAGAGGTGGGTACGACGGTGTCCATCGGCCGGCCGATTCCGAACACGACGGCGTACGTGCTGGACGCGACGATGCGGCCGGTGCCGGTGGGAGTGCCGGGTGAGCTGTACGTGGGCGGAGAGGGCCTGGCCGTCGGGTATGTCGGCCGCCCCGAGTTGACAGCGGAGCGCTTCGTCCCCAATCCCTTCGGCCAAGGCGACCGGCTGTACCGCACGGGTGACGTGGTGCGGTGGTTGAGCGACGGCACGCTGGAGTTCACGGGCCGCAAGGACACGCAGGTGAAGGTGCGGGGCTACCGCATCGAACTGGGCGAAGTGGAATCGGCGCTGACCCAACACGCCGGAGTCAGTGAGGCCGTGGTGGTGGCCCGAGACGACGGAGCCGAAGGCAAGCGTCTGGTGGCGTACGTGACGGCCCGCGCAGGAGCGGAGTTGGAGGCCAGCGAGCTTCGGAGCCATGTGAAGCGGCGGCTGCCGGAGTACATGGTGCCGTCGGCGTACGTGGTGCTGGACGCACTGCCGCTGACGCCCAACGGCAAGGTGGACCGCAAGGCCCTGCCAGCATCGGAGTCCGCCGCGGCCGGAGCGCGGCGTGACTACGAAGCGCCTCGCACGCTCACGGAAGAGCTGCTGGCCGGAATGTGGGCTGGGGTCCTCCGCAAGGAGCGGGTGGGGATTCACGACGACTTCTTCGAGCTGGGTGGGCACTCCCTGCTGGCGACACAGCTCGTCTCGCGGATCCGTGAAGCCCTCCAGGTAGAGCTGCCGCTGCGCGAGCTGTTCGAATCACCGACGGTCGCTCGACTGGCGCAGCGAGTGGACGTCGCACGGGCTGACGCGGCAGGTATCCAGGCTCCGCCCTTGAAGCGGGCAGCTCGCGACGGGGCACTCCCCCTGTCCTTCGCGCAGCAGCGGTTGTGGTTCCTGGATCAACTGGAGCCGGGCAGCACCGTCTACAACGTGCCCTCGGTGGTGAGGCTGAGCGGCACCCTGGACGTGGCCGCCTTGGAGCACGGTCTCGACGCGCTGATTCGCCGGCACGAGTCCCTGCGCACCACCTTCCGAATCGAGGGCGGCTCGCCCGTGCAGGTCATCGACCCGGAGGGCAGGGCACGGCTCGACAGGGTGAACCTGGGCACGCTTCCGGAAGCCCAACGTGAAGCGGAGGCGAGGCGTCTCTCGCAGGAGGCCGCGCAGCGCCCGTTCAACCTGGAGCACGGTCCCTTGCTGCGGACCACGCTGCTCGACGTGTCCGAACAGGAGCACGTGCTGGTGCTGGTGCTGCACCACATCATCTCCGACGGTTGGTCCATGGGGATCCTGGTCCACGAGCTGACGGAGCTCTACGAGGCCTTCTCCCAGGGACAGCCGTCGCGGCTGCCGGCACTGCCCGTCCAGTACGCGGACCATGCGGTCTGGCAGCGGGAATGGCTCCAGGGCGAGGTCCTGGAGGCGCAGCTCGGCTACTGGAAGCAGCTGCTGGAAGGAGCGCCCCGCCTGCTGGAGCTGCCCACGGATCATCCCCGTCCGGCGGTGCAGTCCCTGGAGGGCGCGTTCGCTCCCTTCGCACTGGGCCGCGAGCTGTCCGATGCCGTGCAGGCACTGGGCCGCCGTGAGGGCGTGACGCCGTTCATGGTGCTGCTGGCGGCGTTCCAGGCGGTGCTGGCGCGCTACTCAGGGCAGGAGGACGTGTGCGTCGGCTCGCCCATCGCGGGCCGTACGCGGGCGGAGACGGAGGGGCTCATCGGCTTCTTCGTCAACACGCTGGTGTTGAGGACGCGGCTGGACGGCCATCCCTCCTTCGGCGAGCTGCTCGCCCGGGTGCGAGAGGTGACGCTCGGCGCGTATGCGCACCAGGACGTGCCGTTCGAGAAGCTCGTGGAGGAGCTGCGTCCCGAGCGCAGCCTGAGCCATTCGCCCCTCTTCCAGGTGATGCTCACCTTCGACAGCACACCCAGGGCAGCAGGGCAGGGCCGGTCCGGCCTGTCACTCCAGCCTGTGGAGGTGGAGCACCGGGTGGCCCGGTTCGACCTCACGCTAGGTTTGGTGGACGGTGAGGACGGCTTCACCGGTGGGCTGGAGTACAGCACCGCCCTGTTCGAGCCCGCGACGGTGGAGCGGCTGTTGGGACACCTGAAGGCGCTGCTCGAAGGCGCCACCGCCGAACCCGGGCGCCCCGTGTTCGCGCTCCCGCTTCTGGGACAGGCGGAGCGACGGCGGCTGTTGGTGGAGTGGAACGACACCGGCTCCGGCGGGCCCGCGGACGCATGCATCCACACGCTCGTCGAACGTCAGGCAGCCGCCACCCCCGACGCGGTGGCGGTGGTGTCTGGAGACGTGTCGCTGACGTACCGCGAGTTGGACGAGAGGGCGAACCAACTGGCGCGGCGCTTGCGCGCGCTGGGCGTGGGGCCAGAGGTGCGCGTGGGGCTCTGCGCGGAGCGCGACGCGAACCTGGTGGTCGCGGTGCTCGGCATCCTCAAGTCAGGTGGCGCCTACGTGCCGCTGGACCCGGCGTACCCGAGTCAACGGCTGGCCTTCATGCTGGAGGATGCGAAGCCCCGGGTGCTCGTGGGCCAGCGCACATTGCTGGACTCGCTGCCTCCCGTGGATGCGGCCCACGTGGCGCTCGATGAGGCGCACGTCTTCGCGGCGGAGTCCTGGGATGCTCCCGCCTCCGTCACCGCTCCGGATCATCTGGCCTACGTGCTCTTCACGTCGGGCAGCACGGGCCGCCCCAAGGGCGTGGCGTTGGAGCACCGGAGCGCCGTGGCCTTCTTGCGCTGGACTGCACGGGCCTTTGCTCCGTCCGAGCTGGCCTGCGTGCTGGCCTCCACGTCGCTCAACTTCGACCTGTCTGTCTTCGAGCTGTTCGCGCCGCTCACCCGAGGCGGCGCCGTGGTCATGGCTCGCAACGCGCTGGAGCTGCCGTCGCTTCCGGCGGCTGGGCGGGTGACCCTGATCAACACCGTGCCGTCCGCGATGGCGGAGCTGGTGCGCGCCAACGCCGTGCCGGACTCGGTGCGCACGGTGAACCTGGCCGGAGAGCCGCTCGCCAACTCGCTGGTGCAAGCCATCCATCAGGCCGCGCCCGGCGTGGAGCGGGTGCTCAACCTCTATGGCCCCACCGAGGACACGACGTACTCGACCTGGGCGCTGGCACCTCAAGGGGCCACGCGAGAGCCCACCGTGGGCCGGCCGCTGGATGGGACGCGCGCGTACGTGCTGGATGCACTGGGCCAGCCCGTGCCCCAGGGCGTGGCGGGAGAGCTGTACCTGGGAGGCGCTGGTCTGGCCCGTGGCTATGTCGACCGGCCCGAACTGACCGCGGAGCGCTTCGTTCCGGATCCGTTCAGCCAGCGACCGGGGGCAAGGCTGTACCGCACGGGCGACCGCGTGCGGTGGCTGCCCGAGGGTGTACTCCGGTATCTGGGCCGCATCGATCAGCAGGTGAAGGTGCGCGGCTTCCGCATCGAGCTGGGAGAGATCGAGGAGGCCCTGCGCCGACACCCGGACGTGCGCGAGGCCGTGGTGCTCGCGCGCGAGGAGGCGAGCGAGGGCAGGCGGCTGGTGGCCTACGTCGTGCCCCCGCCGGAAGCCGTGCCCGATACGGCCAGCCTGCGGCGCTTCGTGAAGGAGCGGCTGCCGGACTTCATGGTGCCCTCGGCCATCGTGGTGCTGACCGCGCTGCCGCTGACGCCCAATGGCAAGGTGGACCGCAAGGCGCTCCCCGAGCCGGAGGCCCTCCGTCTGCATTCAACGCGAGCGCATGTCGCGCCACGCGACGCGCTGGAGCTGTTGCTCGTCCGCATCTGGGAGGAGCTGCTGGGCGCAGGGCCCATCGGCATCACATCCGACTTCTTTGAACTGGGCGGCCACTCACTCCTGGCCATGCGGATGATGTCGCTCATCCGCGAGCGGTTGGGGCGCACCCTGCCGGTGGTGTCGCTCTTCCAGGCAGGCACGCTGGAGGAACTGGCCGCGCGGCTGCGTCAGGCCCCGGGACATCTGTCCCCCCTGGTGCCCATCACCCGCACGGGCTCACGGCGTCCCTTCTTCTGCGTCCATCCGGTCAGCGGAAACGTCCTGCCGTACCTGGAGCTGGCGCGGAGGCTCGGACCGGATCAACCGTTCTACGCGTTCCAGTCACCGGGCCTCGAAGGAGAGCGCGCGCCGCTGGAGAGGGTGGAGGCCATGGCCGCGAGCTACGTGGAGGCGCTGCGAGCCATCCAGCCCGCAGGCCCCTACCGGCTGGGCGGCTGGTCCCTGGGAGGCGTGGTGGCCTTCGAGATGGCACGACAGCTTGAACAGCAGGGCGAGCAGGTGGAGCAGCTCCTGCTCATCGACGCCTATGCCTTCGACCAGCGTCCGTCGGAGGCCGTGGGGGCCGAGTGGATCGCTGCACGCTTCGTGGAGTTCACGGCCCAGCTCCTGGGTCTGCCCGTGCCTGAGCTGATGGCCGGAGGTGAACCCACAAGCGAGGCCGTGCTGCTGGACCGCCTGCTGGAACTGGGAAGGAGCACCGGCGTGCTGCCCCAGGGACTCGGGTCCGAGCAGCTCCACACCCTGTACCGCGTCTACGAGAGCAACCTCCGCGCCCTCTGGAAGTACACACCGGGCCGCTACGGAGGCCGCGTCACCCTGCTGCGCGCGAGCGAAACGCAGGTCCCTACAGGAGCCGATGGAGGCTGGGCCGCTCTGGCCACAGGCGGTGTGGAGGTGCACGAAATCCCCGGGGACCACCACTCCATCCTCCGGACGCCAGCGCTCGATGTGCTCGCGGAGAAACTTCGATAGCCCTCCTGAGCGAGGCCCTGGAGTCTCCGGTGCGAACCGCTGACTCCAGGGCCGTCGTCTTCCCGCGCTACGGGCTCACGGTGACGCGCTCGCCTCCACGTCCGAGAGCGCGAAGTCATCCATGGTGAGCGTGCCGACCTGATCGATGGACAGCCCAACGCTGAGGGCCCGGGCCGCGGAGGGCGCAGCGGGCGTCGTCCACTCGGCGAAGGTGTAGCTGCTGCGCGCGGGCAGGAGGGGCCCCTGGGACCAGTAGATCCACGCGCCTGCGCTGTCGCGGTAGTACGCCTTGAACCGCACCTGCGTCGTGGCCTTGTACCAGGCGGAGATACGGTAGTGATGCCCCGTCGTTGGGGTGGGCGTGCAGCTGCTGTCGTCCTGCCGGGTGATGAGCTTCCGGTCTCCACTGGTGATCTGCGTGATGCGCACCTGCTGGGCCCAGGTCCCACCGTGGGCGTCCTGTGTCCGCGTCCACGTGAAGGTGTTGGAGCCGAAGCCTCCGCGCTGCCAGCAATCCGGCGTCCCGTCCCCATTGAGGTCCGTTTCGAGCGAAGGGTTCTTCAAGAGCTGCGCAGGCGGCCAGCTCACGGGCGGCTTCAGCGCGCCGCCGATGACCGCGTCCATCGTGGCGACGGTGGTGCCCCTCGATGCGCGGGTGGCCAGCCACTCCACGAACGCCGTCAGCGTGGCGGGCGCGATGGAGTAGGTCTGCGGCGGATTGCACGGCCCGCAGATGTGGTGGAAGACGATGGGCACCCAGCCGCCTCCCGACTCCTCCGCGCGCAGGACGTAGTTCTTCAAGGTCGTGAGCGTGGTGGTGTCCTGCACGGAGCCGTGGGTCCGGATGGCGTACGGGTCGGCGGGTGGCACGGGCTCGGCGTAGGGGTTGCTGGAGCCGCCGGTCGCGGTGCGCAGGCCGCCGCTCTCCCTCGCTGAGTTGTAATTGCAGTCGATGACGATCTGCCGCGTGGTCGCGTCCTTGTCACCGAACGGGTACGCGAAGGACGTGACGCGGAAGCCGGCGTTCAGCAGGGCGACCCGGTCATTGCAGATCTCCTTGCGTTGCTCGTCCGGGGGAAGCTCACTGAGGTGCGGGTGGGTCAGCGTGTGGCCGCCAATCTCATGGCCGGCGTCTCGGAGGGCTCGCACCTGGGCGAGCGTGAGGCGGCCGGATTGGCCCATCCGCGTACTGTGGACGAAGAAGGTCCCCCGCATCCCCCGGGCCTGCAGGATGGCGGCGCCTTGGCTCTGACTGGCCAGGCAATCGTCGAAGTTCAGCGAGACGACGACCTGACCGGGCAGGAGGACGATGGCTTGGGTCGTGGGTTCCATGGCGGGCGCTCCCCGTGCGCGCGCAAGCAAGGATGGCCGCACCGGGCGCGCACGAGGCAACGGCGCGAAGGCTCCACCTCAAGGGTGTGCATGGTCAGTGGGTCGTGAACCGCTCACCACCGCTTGCCGTGCTACGTGGCCCAGGAGCCGCCAGGGCACCGGAGGCTTCCATCCTCGCTGGTGCGAGCCGCGGGGCACGGATGCGGCTTCCGGCCCCACGGCGCCCTCCCGCGCTACTCCAGCTTGGAGGTGTTGCTCACCTGGAGCTCGGTCGTCACCCGCTCCGGATCCGCGAGGATGTCCGCCTCGTTGAAGAGGATGGGGCTCAGGTGCTTTCCGGCGAAGAGGTCCGTCTGGTCCGCGAACCGGGGCGAGGCGGGGTCGGTGTTCTCGGAGTAGGAGAGCACCGCGTTCGCGCGCGGACCCTGGGGCGTGAACTCCATCACCATCAGGAAGCTTGTGCCGAAGTCGACCAGGTAGCCCTCCTTCGAGGTGAGCCCCGTGCCGGGCGACACGAGCTCTCCCTGCTGCTGGGACTGGGGCAGCAGCGTCGAGTTCGCTCCGGAATAGCCGACGACGTTGGTGACGCCCTCGAAGGCTGCGCCTCCGTGCATCGGGATGACCCGGTTCTCCTTGCGCGCGAACTGCACGTCTCCCAGGCGGGAGTTCACCGGGATGCCCGCCTGCGTCAGGATCGCCACGGCCTCACCCAGCTTCTGGTTCACCGGATCCGGCCCTTCCGCCGGGGCTGGCGTCAGCCCTGACGGCGTGGTGGCGGCCTGGAGCGGATCGAACGGCTGTGCGAAGAGCACGCTCTTCTGGGTGAGGGCTGAACGGTCGAACCCGTTCAGGAACTCGCGCCACACAGCAGGATCAACCCCAGCGATGCGAAGACCGGGGCGTCCGGCGTGTTCTCCAGCGACGCGCGGTAGGCCTCCACGGTCTGTGCGCTCAGCGCGGGGACGGGGGACGCGTCCACGTAGCGCGTGTCGCCGTCCGCGTTCGCCAGGAGGGTGTTGACCCAGGGCGCGCCCCGCACCGTGCGCTCCACGTTCGTGGCCTCCTCGATGCTGTGGGCCACGTTCATCCGCAGCCAGTGCTCCGCGAACCGGTCGTTGCCTTCGGTGGCGTCACGCACCGTGTAAGCGAGCTCATTCGACCAGTCGGCAGCCGCGTGCGCGTGCGACGTCTGGGGTTGGGCGTCTATGTAAGCAATCGGATCAGCCGCTCCGCCAGCGTTTGCACGTTCGGTGCGCGCAGCGCGCTGTAGTGGTTGCCGGGCACTTCCAGGAGCAGGAGCCCGTCGGGGGCGAGCGCGCTCCAGCCCCGGTCGTTCTGCTCCTCCGCCAAGCGCTCACTGGCGCGCAGCACGACGATGCGGCCCGGAAGGGGCTGGGGCCGGTAGTGCTTCATGGCGCGCAGGTTGTTGGCGAAGACCTCGAAGAGGGTTCGCAGCTGCGGCAGCTGCACCTCGGGGACGAGCAGGCCCGACTCACGTCCCTTGACCATCAGGTCCTCGAGCGCCGCGTCCAGGCCTCGTTCGAGCAACGCAGGGTCGGGAATCCACGCGCCCTGGTCGGCGAGCTGGCCCTGGTCGCTGGCGAACTGGGCCAACACCTGACTGGCATCGTCGACGTCGATGCTGACGCGCGCTTCGGTGGCGCTGCTCGGATCGATGAGGGTCAGCACCTCCACGGTGTCGCCGTGGGCCTGGAACTGGCGGGCCATCTCGAAGGCCACCAGCGCGCCCATGGACCAGCCTCCCAGGCGGTAGGGGCCCTGGGGTTGGACGGTGCGGATGAGTTCGACGTAGGTCGCCGCCATCTCCTCGACGGTGCTCGGTGAGAGCGGCTTCCCATCCAGCCCCGGCGACTGGAGTGCGTAGAAGGGCTGATCCGGTCCCAGGCCCCGCGCCAGCTCCGCGTAGCTCAGCACGTTGCCGCCGACGGGGTGGACGCAGAAGAACGGGCGACGCGCGCCCTCGCGCCGGATGGGCACGAGTGGCGAGAAGGGCTCGGGCAGCTTGCGCAGGAGTCCGGCCAGTTGCTCCACCGTGGGCGCCTGGAACAGGGAGGCCAGCGGCAACTCCCGCTTCATGCGCTCACGGATGCGGGCCATGAGCCTCACGGCGAGGAGCGAGTGGCCTCCCAGTTCGAAGAAGTGGCTCGTGACCCCGATGGGCTTGATGCCGATCACCTCTTCCCAGATCGCCACCAGCTCCTGCTCCAGATGATCTCTCGGGGCTTCGTAGGACCCCGGGGGGCCGAAGAGGCCCGCCGAGGGCGTGGGAAGCGCCGCGCGGTCGATCTTGCCGTTGGGCGTGAGCGGGAAGGCCGCGAGGGGGACGTAGAAGAACGGCACCATGTACTCGGGCAGCTTCTGCTGGAGGAAGGTGCGCAGTGCGGTGGTGTCGGGGCTGGAGGTGACGACGTAGGCGACGAGGAACGGATCCGCGGTGGGTGAGTCGCGGCGAGTCAGGACGAGTGCCTGCTGGACGGAAGGGTGCTGGCGCAGGGTGGCTTCGATTTCGCCCAACTCGATGCGGAAGCCGCGCAGCTTCACCTGGAAGTCGGTGCGGCCCAGGTACTCCAGCTGCGCATCGGCGCGACGGCGCACGAGGTCTCCGGTGCGGTACATGCGAGCGCCGGGCGTGGAGCTGAAGGGGTCGGGGACGAAGCGCTCGGCGGTGAGGTCCGCGCGTCCGAGGTATCCGCGCGCGAGGCCGGCGCCCGCCAGGTACAGCTCTCCGGGCACGCCGATGGGCTGCGGGAAGAGGTGGGGGCTGAGGACGTAGGCGCTCGTCTCGGGAAGGGGCAGGCCGATGGTGGGCTCGGCGGGGCCTTCAGGGACGCGGGTGAAGGTGGAGTAGGTGGTGTCCTCGGTGGGGCCGTAGAGGTTGAGGACATGCTCGACGGAGCCGGGGGCGTAGAGGGCGCGAGCGAGGGTGCCCGGGAGGGGCTCACCGGCGAGGTTGATGGTGCGCGCGGCGGGAGGAATGGCGCCGAGGCGCAGCAGCTCCGCGATGGCGGAGGGGACGGTGTTGATGAGCGTCACCTGGGAGGCGGCAGGGAGGCCGGCCAGCGCGAGGGCGTTGTCAGCGAGCAGGACGGCGCCACCGCAGGAGAGGGGCGCGAAGAGCTCGAAGACGGAGAGGTCGAAGCAGACGGAGGTGGCGGCGAGGGTGCCCTTGAGTTGGGCCGGGGAGAAGGTGCGCAGGGCCCAGTCGAGAAAGGCGGAGGCACTGGCGTGGGAGATGGAGACGCCCTTGGGCCTGCCGGTGGAGCCGGAGGTGTAGATGACGTAGGCGAGGTTGGCCTCGGAGACGTCGGAGCGCGGGGCGGAGGTGGGCCGCGCGGCGACGGCTTCAGGAAGCGCGTCGAGGCAGAGGGTGTCGAGCCCCTGGGTGTCGAGCTTGAGGGAGTCGAGCAGCGACTGGTGGGAGAGCAGGAGCCGTGCGCCGGAGTCCGCGAGGGTGAAGTCGAGGCGCTGACGGGGGTAGGCGGGGTCGAGGGGCACGTAGGTGCCGCCGGCCTTGAGGATGGCGAGGATGGCGAGGAGGAGGTCCTCGGAGCGCTCCAGGCAGAGTGCGACGCGGACCTCGGGCCCGACGCCGAGGGAGCGCAGGTGGTGGGCGAGCTGGTTGGCGCGTGCATCCAGTTGGGCGTAGGAGAGGCGCCGGGTGCCGACGACGAGGGCGGTGGCGTCGGGAGTGAGAGCCGCCTGCTGGGCGACGAGGTCGTGGAGGAGGCCGCGACGCAGTTGGGTGCGCGTGTCGTTCCACTCCACGAGCAGCGTGTGCCGCTCGTCCGGCGTCAGCATCGGAAGCTCGACGATCCGGGTGTCCGGGCTGGCGACCGCGGACTCGATCAACACCTGGAGGTGCTTCACGAGCCGCTGGATCGTCTCTTCGCGGAAGAGGTCGGCGCTGTAGGTGATGGTGCCTTGCAGCCCCTGCTGTGACGGCGTGAAGGCGAACGTGAGGTCGAACTTCGCCGCGTGGTCCTCCACCTCCACGGGGTGGATGGACAGCGCTCCCTGGGGCGCGACGGGGCTCGACGTGGGCGTGTTCTGCACGAGGAGCATGGCCTGGAAGAGCGGCGTGCGGCTCAGGTCACGTCGAGGATGCAGCTCCTCGACGAGCTTCTCGAACGGCACGTCCTGGTGGGCCTGGGCTCCCAGGGTCGTCTCCCGCGCTCGGGCGAGCAACTGGCGGAAGGTAGGCGCGTCGTCCAGACGGGCTCGCAGCGCCAGCGTGTTCACGAAGAAGCCGATGAGGCCTTCCAGTTCGGCGAAGCGACGACCGGCGATGGGCGTCCCGACGACGACGTCATCCTGACCGGAGTAGCGCCCGAGCAGTGCCTGCGTGGAGGCCAGCAGGGCCATGAAGAGGGTGGCTCCCTCCTCCTGCCCCAGGGTCTCCAGTGCCTGGCTCACCGACACGGGAAGGCGGAAGTGGACGGCCCCTCCTCGTGCGGACTGCACGGGCGGACGCGGGAAGTCGGTGGGCAGCTCCAGTGCGTGAGGCGCACCCGTGAGCTGCTGCTTCCACCAGGCCACCTGCCGCTCCAACACTTCGCCCTGCAACCACGAACGCTGCCAGACCGTGTAGTCGGCGTACTGCACCGGCAGCTCGGGCAACGGCGAGGGCCGGCCCTGGCGGAAGGCCTCGTAGAGCGCGGACACCTCGCGCACCAACACGCCTCCGGACCAGCCGTCGGAGACCACATGGTGGAGGTTGAGCAGCAGCACGTGCTGGTGCGCGGAGAGGCGCAGCAGGCGGGCTCGCATGAGCGGGCCCTGGGCAAGATCGAACGGCGTCCCGGCTTCTTCCTGGGCCAGACGACGGGCCTCGGTCTCCGCGGCTTCGTGCGTGCTGAGATCGAGCACGGGAAGGGCGAAGGGCGCGGGCGCATGGATGCGCTGCACGGGCGCGCCGTTCTCTTCATGCAGGGTGGTGCGCAGGGATTCGTGACGGCGCACCAGCTCCGTGAAGGCCTGCTCCAACGCGGCTGCGTCCAGCGCACCCTCGAGTCGGAGCGCCGCCGGGATGTTGTAGGCCGATCCCCCGGGCTGGAGCTGATCGAGCAACCACAGCCGCTGCTGGGCGAAGGACAGCGGCAGGGAGGCGTTCGTCCTCGGCGTGGCGACCAGGGCGGGCAGGGCCGTGGCGCTATGGGCCTGCTCCACTCGCAGGGCGAGCTGCTCCAGGACCGGCGCTTCGAAGAGGGCGCGGAGCGGCAGCTCCACGCCGAAGGTGGTGCGGATGCGGGACACCAACTGCGTGGCCAGGAGCGAGTGGCCTCCCAGCTCGAAGAAGTGATCCTGACGGCCGACGCGATCGACTCGCAGCACCTGGGCCCACAGGACCGCGAGCCGCTGCTCCGTGGACGTTCTGGGGGTGGCGTGGTTCGCACGCCGCGAGGTGCCGGCTTCCGGCTTGGGAAGGGCCTTGCGGTCCACCTTGCCGTTGGGCGTGAGGGGGAAGGTGGCCAGCGTCACGAAGGTCGCGGGCACCATGTACTCGGGCAGCCGCTGCTTGAGGAACGCGCGCAGGTCGTTGGGCGCCAACGCGGAGGTCGGCACCACGTAGGCGACGAGGCGCTGATCTCCCGGCACATCCTCGCGGACCAGGACCGTGGCGCCCTGGATGGCGGGATGGCTCTGGAGCGCGACTTCGATTTCGCCCAGCTCGATGCGGAAGCCGCGCAACTTCACCTGGAAGTCGATGCGACCCAGGTACTCCAGCGTGCCGTCTTCCCTCCAGCGGGCCTTGTCGCCGGTGCGGTACATGCGCTCGCCGGAGTCGGTGCCGAAGGGATTCGGGACGAAGCGCTCGGCGGTGAGGTCCGCGCGGCCGAGGTAGCCGCGTGCGAGGCCCTCACCCGCGATGAACAGCTCTCCAGCCACGCCCACCGGAACCGGTTGCTGGCTTGAGTCCAGCACGTAGGTCCGTGCGTTGAGCAGCGGGCCGCCCAGCGTGGGCTTCGTGCCCTGACGGACCGCGAAGGTGGTGGCATCGACGGTGCACTCGGTGGGCCCGTAGACGTTGAAGGTGCGCGTGCGCTCGGAGGCGGCCAGCACGTTCCAGGTGGCCTCATCGAGGGCTTCGCCACCGGGCACCAGCAGGGTGGGCGCGGCTTCGCCTTCGAGCAGTCCGGCCTGGAGCAGCAGTCGCAGCAGGGACGGGGTGCAGTCCAGCGCGGCAACCTGGTGCTGGCGCTGCCACGCCACCATTGCTTCGGCGTCCTGTCGCGTGGCTTCGGGGACGATGCACAGGCAGTGGCCGTCCAGCAGTTGGACGAGCTGCTGCACGGAGGCGTCGAAGGCCAGCGGTGCATTGAGGCTGACACGCGTGCCGGTGGGCAGGCCCCAGTAGACGGTCCGCTTCAGCGCAGCGTGCAGGTTGAGCACGGAGTCATGCCGCACCATCACGCCCTTGGGCGTTCCGGTGGAGCCGGACGTGTAGATGACGTACGCGAGGTGCTCAGGGGCGGTGGTGGACTCCAAGTTGTGCTCAGGCAGTGAGGCCCAAGGCGTCTCCTGCGCATCGACGGTCAGCACCGTCAGGCCATCCGGGAGCCCGGAGGTGGAGAGGTGCCGCTGGGTGAGGAGTACCGGGGCCGCGCAATCGCGGAGGGCGAAGGCGCGGCGCTGCTCGGGCCAGGAGGGCTCCAGCGGGGCGTAGGCGCCGCCCGCCTTCAGGACTCCGAGGAGTGCGACGAGCATGTCCACGGAACGCTCGAAGCAGAGCGCGACGCGGACTTCGGGCCCGACGCCCAGGGAGCGCAGGTGACGTGCAAGCTGGTTGGCGCGGGCGTTGAGCTGCGCGAACGAGAGCACCATGTCGTTGAAGCGCACGGCGGGCGCTTCCGGCGTGCGAGAGGCTTGCTGCTCGAAGGCGGCTGCGAACGTGGAGGGAGGCAGCTCCTCGTTCGTTTCATTCCAGGCGTGGAGCAACTGCTGACGCTCGTCGGGCGTCAGCAGGGGCAGCTCGGAGAGACGCACGTCCGGGCGGGTGGTGAGGGTCTCCAGCAGCACCTGGAAGTGCCGGGCCATGCGGCCGGCAGTGGCCGGATCGAGCAGGTCGGTGCTGTACTGGAGTGAACCGAGGATGCCTTCCGGCGTCTCACTCAGGTCGAGGGAGAGCTCGAACTTGGCGAGGCTCTCCGCGTCATCACCGAGCGGATGCAGGGACAGTGAGGGCAGGGCGAAGGCCTGCACGGGCACGTTCTGCAGCGAGAAGAACGCCTGGAAGAGCGCGGAACGGCTCAGGTCGCGCTGGGGCTGAAGCTCTTCGACCAGCTTCTCGAACGGGACGTCCTGGTGCTCGAAGGCTCCGAGGGTGGACTCGCGCACCTGGGTCAGGAGCTGGCGGAAGGTGCTGGCCGCATCCACGCGGGCGCGCAGCACCAGCGTGTTGACGAAGAAGCCGATGAGGCCCTCCGTCTCCGAGTGACGGCGGCCCGCGATGGGCGTGCCGACGAGGAGGTCATCCTGTCCGCTGTAGCGCGAGAGCAGGAGCTGCCACGCGGACAGCAACAGCATGAACGGGGTGGCACCTTCACGCTTCGCCAACGCTTCGACGGACCGGCTCAGCTCACGGGACAAGCGCACCGGGATCCGGGCGCCCCGGCTGGAGATCGCCGGAGGACGCGGGAAGTCCGTGGGCAGTTCCAACTGAGTAGGGGCACCCGAGAGCTGCTGCTTCCACCACGCCACCTGCCGCGCGAGCACGTCGCCGGCCAGCCACTGGCGTTGCCAGACGGCGTAGTCGGCGTACTGCACTGGCAGCTCGGGCAGGGGAGAAGGACGGCCCTGACGGAAGGCCTCGTAGAGGGCGGCCACTTCACGCACCAGCACCCCGCTGGACCAGCCGTCGGAGATGACGTGGTGCAGGTTGAGGAGCAGCACGTGCTGCTGCGCGGAGAGGCGCAGCAGTTGAGCGCGCACGAGCGGACCGTGCGCGAGGTCGAACGGACGCCGTGCATCGGCCTGGGCCAGTCGGCGGGCTTCTGCCTCCGCGGCTTCGTGCGTGCTCAGGTCGAGCACGGGAAGGGCGAAGGGGGCGGGCACGTGGATGCGCTGCACGGGTGTGCCGCCCTCGTCATGCAGGGTGGTGCGCAGGGATTCGTGACGGTGCACCAGCTCCGTGAAGGCCTGCTCCAGCGCGGCGGTGTCCAGGGCCCCGTCCAGCCGGAGGGCGAACGGGATGTTGTAGGACGCATCCCCGGGCTGGAGCTGATCCAGGAACCACAAGCGCTGCTGTGCGAAGGACAGGGGCAGGCTTGCATCCGTCCTCGGCGTGGGCCGTAGGAAGGGCAGTGCGGTGGTGGGGTCCGCGTGGTCGATGCGCAGTGCGAGCTGATCGAGGGTCGGCGCCTCGAAGAGGGCTCGGAGGGGCAGCTCGACTCCGAAGGCGGTGCGGATGCGGGACACCAGCTGCGTGGCCAGGAGCGAGTGGCCACCCGACTCGAAGAAGTGATCCTGACGGCCGACGCGATCGACTCGCAGCACTTGGGCCCACAGGATGGCGAGCCGCTGCTCCGTGGCCGTGCTTGGGGCGACGTAGTGATCGCGCCTCGTGGCGGAGGCTTCCGGTTTGGGGAGGGCCTTGCGGTCCACCTTGCCGTTGGGCGTGAGGGGGAAGGTGGCCAGCGCGACGAAGGTCGCGGGCACCATGTACTCGGGCAGCTTCTGCTTGAGGAACGCGCGCAGGTCGCTGGGGTCGGGGTTGGAAGCGACGACGTAGGCGACGAGGCGCTGATCTCCCGGGACGTCCTCGCGGACCAGGACCGTGGCGCCCTGGATGGCGGGATGGCTCTGGAGGGCGACTTCGATTTCACCCAGTTCGATGCGGAAGCCGCGCAGCTTCACCTGGAAGTCGATGCGGCCCAGGTACTCCAGCGTGCCGTCCTCCCTCCAGCGGGCCTTGTCTCCGGTGCGGTACATGCGCTCGCCGGAGTCGGTGCCGAAGGGATTCGGGACGAAGCGCTCGGCGGTGAGGTCGGCGCGGCCGAGGTAGCCGCGTGCGAGGCCTTCACCCGCGATGAACAGCTCTCCAGCCACGCCCACCGGAACCGGTTGCTGGCGTGAGTCCAGCACGTAGGTCCGCGTGTTGAGCAGCGGGCCGCCCAACGTGGGCTTCGTGCCCTGACGGACGGCGAAGGTGGTGGCGTCGACGGTGCACTCGGTGGGCCCGTAGACGTTGAAGGAGCGGGTGTGCTCGGAGGCGACCAGCATGTTCCAGGTGGCCTCGTCGAGGGCTTCGCCACCGGGCACCAGCAGGGTGGGCGCGGCTTCACCTTCGAGCAGTCCGGCCTGGAGCAGCAGTCGCAGCAGGGACGGGGTGCAGTCCAGCGCGGCAACCTGGTGCTGGCGCTGCCACGCCACCATTGCTTCGGCGTCCTGTCGTGTGGCTTCGGGGACGATGCACAGGCAGTGGCCGTCGAGCAGTTGGACGAGCTGCTGCACGGAGGCGTCGAAGGCCAGCGGTGCATTGAGGCTGACACGCGTGCCGGTGGGCAGGCCCTGGTAGACGGTCCGCTTCAGCGCGGCGCGCAGGTTGAGCACGGAGTCATGCCGCACCATCACGCCCTTGGGCGTGCCCGTGGAGCCGGAGGTGTAGATGACGTACGCGAGGTGCTCAGGAGCAGCGATGGGCTCCAGGTCGTGCTCGGCCAGTGAGGCCCAAGGCGTCTCCTGCGCATCGACGGTGAGCACCGTCAGGCCGTCCGGAAGCCCGGAGGCGGAGAGGCGCCACTGGGTGAGGAGTACCGGTGCCGCGCAGTCGCGGAGGGCGAAAGCGCGGCGCTGCTCGGGCCAGGAGGGCTCCAGCGGGACGTAGGCGCCGCCGGCCTTCAGGACGCCGAGGAGGGCGACGAACATGTCCGCGGAACGCTCGAAGCAGAGCGCGACGCGGACTTCGGGCCCGACGCCCAGGGAGCGCAGGTGACGGGCGAGCTGGTTGGCGCGGGCGTTGAGCTGTGCGAACGAGAGCACCGTGTCGTTGAAGCGCACGGCGGGCGCTTGCGGCGTGCGCGCGGCCTGCTGCTCAAAGGCGACGGCGAACGTGGAGGGAGGCAACTCCTCGTTCGTTTCATTCCAGGTGTGGAGCAGTTGCTGACGCTCATCGGGCATCAGCAGGGGCAGCTCGGAGAGACGCACGTCCGGGCTAGCGGTGAGGGCTTCCAGCAGCACCTGGAAGTGCCTGGCCATGCGGCCGGCGGTGGTCGGCGTGAGCAGGTCGGCGCTGTACTGAAGCGCGCCGATGAGCCCTTCCGGCGTCTCACTCAGGTCGAGGGACAGTTCGAACTTGGCGAGGCCTTCCGCTTCGTCCCCGAGCGGATGCAGGGACAGCGAGGGCAGGGTCAGGGCCTGCACCGGTACGTTCTGCATCGAGAAGAACGCCTGGAAGAGCGCCGAGCGGCTCAGGTCGCGCTGGGGCTGGAGCTCCTCGACCAGTTTCTCGAAGGGGACGTCCTGGTGCTCGAAGGCACCGAGGGTGGATTCGCGCACCTGGGCCAGGAATCGGCGGAAGGTGCTGGCCGCGTCCACGCGGGCGCGCAGCACCAGCGTGTTGACGAAGAAGCCGATGAGGCCCTCGGTCTCTGATTGACGGCGCCCAGCGATGGGTGTGCCGACGAGGAGGTCATCCTGTCCGCTGTAGCGCGAGAGCAGGAGCTGCCACGCGGACAGCAACAGCATGAACGGGGTAGCGCCTTCACGCTTCGCCAACGCCTCGACAGCCTGGCTCAGCTCGCGGGACAGGCGCACTGGCACCTTTGCGCCACGGTTGGACGGGACCGAGGGACGAGGGAAGTCCGTGGCCAGTTCCAACTGGGTGGGAGCACCCGAGAGCTGCTGCTTCCACCACGCCACCTGCCGCGCGAGCACGTCGCCGGCCAGCCACTGGCGCTGCCAGACGGCGAAGTCGGCGTACTGCATGGGCAGTTCGGGCAGCGGTGAGGGACGGCCCTGGCGGAAGGCCTCGTAGAGGGCGGCCACTTCGCGCACCAGCACCCCGCTGGACCAGCCATCAGAGATGACGTGGTGCAGGTTGAGCAGCAGCACGTGCTGCTGTGCGGACAAGCGCAGCAGTTGGGCGCGCACGAGCGGACCGCGCGCGAGGTTGAACGGACGCCGTGCATCGGCCTGGGCCAGTTCGCGGGCCTCGGCCTCTGGAGCCTCGTGGCTGCTCAGGTCGCGCACGGGGAGGGCGAAGGGCGCGCGCGCGTGGATGCGCTGCACGGGCGTGCCGCCCTCGTCATGCAGGGTGGTGCGCAGGGACTCGTGACGGCGCACGAGTTCTGTGAAGGCCTGCTCCAGCGCGGCGGTGTCCAGGGCCCCGTCCAGCCGGAGGGCGAACGGGATGTTGTAGGACGAGCTTCCAGGCTGGAGCTGATCCAGGAACCACAAGCGCTGCTGCGCGAAGGACACGGGCAGGGCCGCGCTTGTCCTCGGCGCGGCGACCAGGGCGGGCAGGACCGTGGTGCTGTGGGCCTGCTCCACTCGCAGGGCGAGCTGCTCCAGGACCGGCGCTTCGAAGAGGGCTCGGAGCGGCAGCTCGACTCCGAAGGCGGTGCGAATGCGGGACACCAACTGCGTGGCCAGGAGCGAGTGGCCACCCGACTCGAAGAAGTGGTCCTGACGGCCGACGCGATCGACTCGCAGCACCTGGGCCCATAGGACCGCGAGCCGCTGCTCCGTGGCCGTGCTCGGGGCGACGTAGTGATCGCGCCTCGTGGCGGAGGCTTCCGGCTTGGGCAGGGCCTTGCGGTCCACCTTGCCGTTGGACGTGAGGGGGAAGGCGTCCAGCGTCACGAAGGTCGCGGGCACCATGTACTCGGGCAGCTTCTGCTTGAGGACGGCGCGCAGATCGTTCGCGTCGAAGCCGGGCGCCGGCACGACGTAGGCGACGAGGCGCTGATCCCCGGGCACGTCTTCCCGGGCCAGGACGGCGGCGTCCTGGACGGTGGCGTGGCTCCGGAGCGCGGCTTCGATTTCGCCCAGCTCCAGACGGTAGCCACGCAGCTTCACCTGGAAGTCGATGCGGCCCAGGGACTCCAGCGTGCCGTCTTCCCGCCAACGGGTCTTGTCGCCGGTGCGGTACATGCGCGCGCCAGGGCCTGCTCCGAACGGGTTCGGGACGAAGCGCTCGGCGGTGAGGTGCGGGCGGTCCAGGTAGCCCCGCGCGAGCCCTTCGCCCGCGATGAACAGCTCTCCGGCCACGCCCACCGGCACTGGCTGCAGGTGCGTGTCCAGCACGTAGGTCCGCACGTTGAGCAGCGGGCCGCCCAGCGTGGGCTTCGTGCCCTGGCGGACCGCGAAGGCGGTGGCGTCGACGGTGCACTCGGTGGGCCCGTAGACGTTGAAGGTGCGCGTGCGCTCGGAGGCGGCCAGCGTGTCCCACGTGGCCTCGTCGAGGGCTTCACCGCCGGGGACCAGCAGGGTCGGGGCGTTCTCTCCCTCCAACAGGCCGGCCTGGAGCAGCAGCCGCAGCAGGGACGGGGTGCAGTCCAGTGCGGCGACCTGGTGCTGGCGCTGCCACGCCACCATCGCCTCCGCATCCACTCGCGTGGCTTCGGGGACGATGCACAGGCAGTGACCGTCCAGCAACTGGACGAGCTGTTTGACGGAGCCGTCGAACGCGAGCGGCGCGTTGACGCTGACGCGCGAGCCGGTGGGCAGGCCCTGGTAGACGGTCCGCTTCAGCGCGGCGCGCAGGTTGAGCACGGAGCCGTGCCGCACCATCACGCCCTTGGGCGTGCCGGTGGAGCCGGACGTGTAGATGACGTACGCGAGCGTCTCCGCCGTGGCGAGCGGCGCCAGGTCCTCCGCGGACAGCGTGGACCCGGGCTGCTCGCTCGCATCCAGGCTCACCACCGTGACGCCCTCGGGCTTCCAGGACGTGACGAGGCCGCGCTGCGTGAGGAGCACCGGGGCCTGGCTGTCCCGGAGCGCGAAGTCCAGGCGCTGCGTGGGCCAGGAGGGATCCAGCGGGACGTAGGCTCCGCCCGCCTTCATCACGCCGAGCGCGGCGACCACCATGTCCACCGACCGCTCGATGCGCAGCGCGACCCGGACCTCGGGCCCCACGCCCAGCGTGCGCAGGTGACGGGCGAGCTGATTGGCCCGAGCGTTGAGCTGGGCGAACGAGAGCACCGTGTCCTCGTAGCGCACGGCGGGGGCGCTCGGCGTGAGCGCGGCCTGGTGCTCGAAGGCGGCGGGGAACGTGGTCGTCGGGACCGGCTCGGCCGCGGTGTCGTTCCAGGTGTGGAGCAGTTGCTGGCGCTCATCGGGCGTCAGCAGGGACAGCTCGGAGAGGCGCACGTCCGGGCGGGTGGTGAGGGCTTCCAGCAGGGCCTGGAAGTGTCGGGCCATGCGGCTCACGGTCGCCGGTGCGAACAGCTCCGCGCTGTACTTGAGCGCGCCCATGAAGCCTTCCGGCGTCTCGCTCAGGTCCAGGGAGAGTTCGAACTTGGTGACGGGCTCGCCTTCGTCCTCGAACGCGTGCAGGGACAGCTCGGGCAGGGACAGGGGCTGGATGGGCGCGTTCTGCAGCGCGAAGAACGCCTGGAAGAGCGCGGAGCGGCCCAGGTCCCTTCGGGGCTGGAGTTCCTCGACCAGCTTCTCGAAGGGGACGTCCTGGTGCTCAAAGGCGCCGAGGGTGGACTCGCGCACCTGGGCCAGGAGCTGGCGGAAGGTGCTGGCCGCATCCACGCGAGCGCGAAGCACCAGCGTGTTGACGAAGAAGCCGATGAGGCCCTCCGTCTCCGCGTGACGGCGGCCCGCGATGGGCGTGCCCACGAGGAGGTCGTCCTGGCCGCTGTAGCGCGACAGGAGGAGCTGGAAGGCGGACAGCAACAGCATGAAGGGGGTGGAGCCTTCGCGCTGCGCCAGCGCTTCGACGGCCCGGCTCAGTTCGCGCGACAGGCGCACCGGGAACCGGGCGCCTCGACCGGAGAGCTCCGGCGGACGGGGGAAGTCGGTGGGCAGCTCCAACTGCGTGGGCGCTCCTTCCAACTGCTGCTTCCACCATGAGACCTGCCGTGCGAGCACGTCGCCCGCCAGCCACCGGCGCTGCCACGTGGCATAGCCGGCGTACTGCACGGGCAGCTCCGGCAGGGGCGAGGGCTGGCCCTGGCGGAAGGACTCGTAGAGGGCGGCCACTTCACGCACCAGCACTCCGGTGGACCAGCCGTCGGAGATGACGTGGTGCAGGTTGAGCAACAACACGTGCCGGCGTTCGGCGAGGCGCAACAAGGTTGCTCGCAGCAGCGGGCCCCGGGCGAGATCGAATGGACGGCTGGCATCTTCGCGGGCCAGTCGGCGCGCTTCACCCTCGGGGGCTTCGTGCGTGCGCAGATCCCTCATCGTGAGGGGGAACGGCGCGGGCGCGTGGATGCGCTGCACGGGCGTGCCGGCCTCATCACCCAGGGTGGTGCGCAGGGCTTCGTGGCGCCGCACCAGCTCCGTGAACGCTTGCTCCAGCACGGCTGCGTCAAGGGATCCGTCCAGCCGGAGGGCGAACGGCATGTTGTAGGCCGCGGACCCGGGGTGGAGCTGATCCAGGAACCAGAGGCGCTGCTGCGCGAAGGACAGGGGCAGGGCCTCGTCCGTCCTCGGCGTGGACGTCAGGGCGGGCAGCGCGGTGGTGGTCCCGGCCTGATCGATTCGCTGCGCGAGCTGTTCGAGGACCGGGGCTTCGAAGAGGGCGCGCAGGGGCAGCTCCACGCCGAAGGTGGAGCGGACGCGCGCCACCACCTGGGTGGCGAGGAGCGAGTGGCCTCCCAGTTCGAAGAAATGATCTTCCCGACCCACGCGCTCGACGCGGAGCACTTCGGCCCAGAGCGCGGCCAGATGCTGCTCCGTCGGCGTGCGCGGCGCGACGTAGCGCTCGCGCTGCGCGGCGCCAGCTTCCGGTGCGGGAAGGGCGTTGCGGTCCACCTTGCCGTTGGGCGTGAGCGGGAAGGCCGCGAGGGGGATGAAGACGGAAGGCACCATGTACTCCGGCAACTTCTGCTGGAGGTGGGTGCGCAGTTCGTTGGGGTTGGCGTTGGACGCGACGACGTACGCGACGAGACGCGGGTCCCCGGTGGATGAATCTCGGCGAGCGAGGACGAGTGCCTGCTGGACGGAAGGGTGCTGGCGCAGGGTGGCTTCGATTTCGCCCAGCTCGATGCGGAAGCCGCGCAGCTTCACCTGGAAGTCGGTGCGGCCCAGGTACTCCAGCTGCGCATCGGCGCGACGGCGCACGAGGTCTCCGGTGCGGTACATGCGAGCGCCGGGCGTGGAGCTGAAGGGGTCCGGGACGAAGCGCTCGGCGGTGAGGTCCGCTCGTCCAAGGTATCCGCGCGCGAGGCCGGCGCCCGCCAGGTACAGCTCCCCGGGCACGCCGATGGGCTGCGGGAAGAAATGGGGACTGAGGACGTAGGCGCTCGTCTCGGGAAGGGGCAGGCCGATGGTGGGCTCGGCGGGGCCTTCAGGGACGCGGGTGAAGGTGGAGTAGGTGGTGTCCTCGGTGGGGCCGTAGAGGTTGAGGACATGCTCGACGGAGCCGGTGGAGTAGAGGGCGCGAGCGAGGGTGCCCGGGAGGGGCTCGCCGGCGAGGTTGATGGTGCGCGCGGCGGGAGGAATGGCGCCGAGGCGCAGCAGCTCCGCGATGGCGGAGGGGACGGTGTTGATGAGCGTCACCTCGGAGGCGGCGGGCAGGCCGGCCAGCGCGAGGGCGTTGTCAGCGAGCAGGACGGCGCCACCGCAGGAGAGGGGCGCGAAGAGCTCGAAGACGGAGAGGTCGAAGCAGACGGAGGTGGCGGCGAGGGTGCCCTTGAGTTGGGCCGGGGAGAAGGTGCGCAGGGCCCAGTCGAGAAAGGCGGAGGCACTGGCGTGGGAGATGGAGACGCCCTTGGGCCTGCCGGTGGAGCCGGAGGTGTAGATGACGTAGGCGAGGTTGGCCTCGGAGACGTCGGAGCGCGGGGCGGAGGTGGGCCGCGCGGCGACGGCTTCAGGAAGCGCGTCGAGGCAGAGGGTGTCGAGCCCCTGGGTGTCGAGCTTGAGGGAGTCGAGCAGCGACTGGTGGGAGAGCAGGAGCCGTGCGCCGGAGTCCGCGAGGGTGAAGTCGAGGCGCTGACGGGGGTAGGCGGGGTCGAGGGGCACGTAGGTGCCGCCGGCCTTGAGGATGGCGAGGAGTGAGAGGAGGAGGTCCTCGGAGCGCTCGAGGCAGAGGGCGACGCGGACCTCGGGCCCGACGCCGAGGGAGCGCAGGTGGTGGGCGAGCTGGTTGGCGCGTGCGTCCAGTTGGGCGTAGGAGAGGCGCCGGGTGCCGACGACGAGGGCGGTGGCGTCGGGAGTGAGAGCCGCCTGCTGGGCGACGAGGTCGTGGAGGAGGCCGCGACGCAGTTGGGTGCGCGTGTCGTTCCACTCGACGAGCAGCGTGTGCCGCTCCTCCGGCGTCAGCATCGGAAGCTGGGACAGCGGCAGCTCCGGCGCGGCGATGGCTGCATCCAGCAGCACTTGCAGGTGCGTGACCATGCGGGCCGCGGTGTCCGGTTGGAACAGGGCGGTGGCGTAGGTGAGGCTGCCCGTGAAGCCCTGCTCCTCTCGCTGGAGCGTGAGGTCCAGATCGAACTTCGCCATCCCGCTGTTGACGTCCACGGCCCGCAGGGTGAGCCCGGGCAGGGACAGCTCGGAGACCGGCGCGTTCTGCAGGACGAAGAGCACCTGGAAGAGCGGGCTGCGGCTCAGATCTCTCGCCGGATGCAGCACCTCCACCAGCTTCTCGAACGGCAGGTCCTGGTGCTCGTACGCGCCCAGCGTGGTGTCGCGCACCTGCGCCAGGAGCTGGCGGAAGCTGGCGTCGCCCTTCACGTGCGCGCGCAGCACCAGCGTGTTGACGAAGAAGCCGATCAACGCTTCGGACTCCACGTGCCGGCGACCCGCGATGGGCGAACCCACCGAGATGTCCTCCTGCCCGGAGTAGCGCTGCAACACGAGCTGCCAGGCCGCCAGCAGCACCATGAAGGGCGTGGCCCCCTCTCGCTTCGCCAGGGCCTCCACCGCGTCACTCAGCGCTCGCGGCAGGCGCACCGGCACCACCGCGCCCTGGAAGGACTGCCGCGCCGGACGCTGCTTGTCCGTGGGCAGCTCCAGGTGCGGAGAGGCTCCCGTGAGCTGTCCGCGCCAGTAGTCGAGCTGCGCGTCCAGCACCGGGCCCCGCAGCCAGTTCCGCTGCCACGCCGAGTAGTCCGCGTACTGCACCGGCAGCTCCGGCAGCGGTGAGGAACGGCCCTGGAGGAAGGCCGCGTACAGCGCCGCGATCTCCCGAACCAGCACGCCCACGGACCAGCCATCGGAGACGATGTGGTGGATGTTCAGCACCAGCACGTGCTCGGTGTCGCCCAGCTTCAGGAGCAGGGCGCGCAGGAGCGGTCCCTGCTCCAGGTTGAACGGACCGCGGGCCTCCGCGGTGGCGAGGCGCATGGCCTCCGCCTGACGCGAGGGCGCATCGGGCAGGTGCGTCAGGTCCGTCACCGGGAGCGACAGCGGCGCAGGCGAGTGGATGTCCTGGAAGGGTTCTCCCGCCTCGGTGCGGAAGGTGGTCCGCAGGGATTCGTGGCGACGCACCAGCTCCTCGAAGCTGCGCTGGAGCGCGCCCACGTCCAGCGTGCCCTCCAGCTTCAGGGCGGCGGGGATGTTGTACGTCGTGTCCGTCGGGTCGAGCTGGTGGATGAACCACAGGCGCTGCTGCGCGAAGGACAGGGGAAGCACCGCGCTCCGGTCCGCGACCGCCAGCGGAGGGGCCACGAACGCCGGACGGCTGGGATCCTGGAGCGCCTGGAGACGCTGCGCTAGCGCGGCCACGGTGGGCGCCTCGAAGAGGACGCGCAGGCCCAGCTCGACGCCGAAGGCCGTGCGCACGCGCGCGACGACCTGGGTCGCGCGCAGCGAGTGTCCGCCCAGCTCGAAGAAGCTGTCGTTCACGCCCACGCGCTCGACGCCCAACACCTCGGTGAAGATTCCGGCGAGCGTCTGCTCGGCGGCGCCGCGCGGGGCCACGTACCGGCCTCGCTGGGTCACCTGAACCTCCGGTGCGGGCAGGGCCTTGCGGTCCGCCTTGCCGCTCTGAGTGAGCGGCAGCACGCCCAGGTGCATGAAGACCGACGGCACCATGTATTCGGGCAGGCGCTCCAGCAGGAAGGCTCGCAGCGTCGCCGCTTCCAGCGGGCCCGCGTCCCCCGTGACGTACGCCACCAGTCGCGCGTCGCCAGAGGCATCCGGGCGCACCACGGCCACGGCTTCGCGCACGCCGGGGTGCGCCTGGAGCGCGGCTTCGATTTCGCCCAGCTCGATGCGGAAGCCGCGCAGCTTCACCTGGAAGTCGGCGCGGCCCAGGTACTCCACCGTGCCGTCGGACAGCCAGCGCGCCAGGTCGCCCGTGCGGTACATGCGCGCGCCGGGCGTGGGGCTGAACGGATCCGGAATGAAGCGCTCGGCGGTCAGGTTCGGGCGGCGCCAGTAGCCCCGGCCCACCTGCACGCCCGCGAGGAACAGCTCACCGGGCACACCCACTGGCACGGGCTGGCCATGGCGGTCGAGCACGTGGAGTCGCGTGTTCGCCACGGGACGACCGATGGGCACGCGGCGCAGGTCCTCCGTGCGCGGGCAGTGCCAGTACGTGACGTCCACCGCGGCCTCGGTGGGGCCGTAGAGGTTGTGCACCTCCGCGACGGGCAGCCGCGCGTGGGCCCGGCGCACGAGGTCCGCGGGCAGGGCTTCGCCGCTGCACACCACGCGGCGCAGGTGCGTCAGGCCCTCCAGGCCCGGCTCCTCCACGAAGGCGCGCAGCATGGACGGCACGAAGTGCGCGGTGGTGATGCGCTGCTCGGCCATGAGCCGCACCAGATACGCCGGCTCCTGGTGGCCACCGGGACGCGCCACCACCAGCCGCGCTCCCGTCATCAGCGGCCAGAAGAACTCCCAGACGGACACGTCGAAGCTGAACGGCGTCTTCTGCAGCACCGTGTCTTCCGACGTGAGGCCGTACTCCTGCTGCATCCAGCGCAGGCGGTTGACGACGCCCGCGTGCGCGTTCATCGCGCCCTTCGGACGGCCCGTGCTACCCGAGGTGAAGATGACGTAGGCCAGTGAATCGGCGGTGGCGCGCGGCGCCGGAGGCGTCGTGGGGTGACGTGCGATCCGCTCCCAGCCGGTGTCCAGGCACACGACCTGGGTCCCCGAACCCTTCAGGGGCAGGTTGGAGACGAGGTGCTCCTGCACCAGCAGCACGGGGGCCGCGGTGTCCTCCAACATCCACTGGAGGCGATCGCGCGGGTAGGCCGGATCCAACGGCACGTAGGCCGCGCCCGCCTTGAGCACGCCCAGCAACGCCACGACCATCTCCAGCGAGCGTTCCAGGCACACGCCCACCAGGGACTCGGGGCCCGCTCCGAGCGAGCCCAGGTGGTGCGCGAGCTGGTTGGCCTTCGCGTCGAGCTGCGCGTAGGTGAGCTGCTGTCCCTCGAACACGACGGCGACGGCGTCCGGAGTCTTCGCGACCTGCTGCGCGAAGAGGTCGTGGATGCGCTCGCCCTGCGGATACTCCACGCGCGTGTCGTTCCAGCGCACCAGGACCTGCTGCCGCTCGTCCTCCGTGAGCAGGGGCACGCGGGAGAGGGGCAGGTCCGGCGATGCGACGACGGCCTGGGCCAGCAGGGTCAGGTGTCCGGCGAGGCGTGCGACGGTGGCCTCGTCGAAGAGGTGGGTGGCGTATTCGAGCCGGCAGTACAGGCCCGCGCGCTGTTCGTACACGTCCAGGCCCAGGTCGAACTTCGACGTGCCCGTGGGCACCTCCACCTGGCTCAACTGGAGCGACTGGGGCGCGGCGGCGTCCGAGTCGGGCGTGTTGAGGACGTTGAGCAGCACCTGCACGACCGGGGTACGGCTCTGGTCGCGCGGCACCTGGAGCACGTCCACCAGTCGCTCGAAGGGGGCCTCCTGGCGCGCGTACGCGCCCAGGGCCTGCTGCCTCACGCGGCCCACCAGCTCACGGAAGGTGGGTGCGCCCTCCAGCTTCGCGCGGAAGGCCAGCGTGTTGACGAAGCAGCCGATGAGGCCTTCCACCTCCGGCCTCGTGCGCGCGGCGATGGGCGTGCCCACCGCGAAGTCGTCCTGGTTCGCGTAGCGCCCCAGCACGGTCTGGTAGAGCGCCATCAACACCATGAACGACGTGGCGCCTTCCTTGCGCCCCAGGGCGAGCAGGGGCTCCGACACCTCCCGGGGGATGTGGAAGCGGTGCACGTCGCCCGCGTAGGACTGCACGGCGGGACGCGGCCGGTCCGTCGGCAGCTCCAGCGCGGGCACCCCGGTGAGCTGCGCCTTCCACCAGCGCAGCTGCTCATCCAACATCGCGCCTTCCAGCCACTTGCGCTGCCAGACCGCGAAGTCCGCGTACTGCACCGGCAGAGCCGGGAGCGGCGAAGGCAGGCCCGCGCCGAAGCACGCGTAGAGGACGGTCAGCTCCTGCGCGAGCACCAGCGTGCACCACGCATCGGAGACGACGTGGTGGAGCACCAGTCCCAGCACGTGCTCCTCCGCGCCCAGCCGCATCAGGCGCGCACGGACCACCGGCCCCCGCGCCAGGTCGAAGGGGATGTCCGCGAGCTGCCGGCAGCGGCGCAGCAGCTCCGCTTCGCGCTCCTCGCGCGTGTCACCCGGGATCTCCTCCAACGGCATGGGCAGCCCGCCCGTCGGCTGGACCACCTGCACCGGGCCGCCTTCCGACAGCGCGTACGTGGTGCGCAGCACTTCGTGCCGCTTCACCAGCTCGTCCAGCGCCGCCTGGAGGGCCTTCGTGTCCAGCGCGCCCGTGAGGCGGAAGTTGACGGCGTTGTTGTAGGCGACGTTCGCCGGATCCAACTGCTGGAGGTACCAGAGCCGCTCCTGCGGGAAGGAGAGCGGCAGCGGCTGCGCCCTCGACGCGCGGGGGATGGGCGGAGGGGCTCCAGGCACCGACGCGGTCCGGGGCGCGGGCGGAGGTGCCTTGGCGGGAGCCTGGG